>JAGTUY010000513.1 GCA_018224455.1 Desulfosarcina sp. | reverse complement strand
ATCTTTTTCGGAGAGAACGTCTTTGACATCAAAGCCCCGGCCGTCATCTTCGATGAGCAGTGAGATTGAGTGTTTACCGTCGGAAAACCCCATCTGCAGGCGCACTGAATTGGCTTCGCTGTGTTTTTCGGCGTTGCTTAAGCCCTCCTGTATAATGCGATAAATGATGATTTTCATCGCTTCAGGGATATCTGTTTCAGTAATGTCCGTCCGGTAATCCACACGGATGTTCCCATAAAGTCGTTGGAACTGGCGCAGGTACCACTGAATCGTGGCCATCAGCCCCAGATCATCCAGCGTTGTGGGGCGAAGGTTGGCGGAGATGCGCTTGGTCTCTTTAATGGTCGCCAGCAGGTAGGATATCTCCTGATTTAAGGACTCATCCAGTCGGCCGTGATGTTGCTCTCGCTGCATCTCCTTTTCTTCAAGACTGAATTTAATGGCCGCCAGGCTGGCGCCGATGCTGTCGTGCAGCTCCTTGGAAACGGTACGTCGATCCGCCTCCAGTATATCCAAAATCCGCCTTGACATGTTTTTCAGACGCTCCCGGGAAAGGCTCAGTGCTTCCCCCATGCGGTTTCGTTCGGCGATCTCGCTCTCCAGCCTATTGATCGTGGCATTGAGGTCTTTTGTCCTTTCAGAGACATCCTGCCCCAGCCGCTTCATTGCAGCCTCCAGGTACCGTTCGTGTTCGACGGTCTGGCTGACATCCGATGCCACGACGATGGCCATGCGTTGGCCGTCTGTCGCTCGGCCCAGCGGTACATTGAAAAGTTCCCAGATCAGCCTTTGGCCATTGGCAGTTTTTAAGGAAACGCGCACAGGCGCTAACACTTTTTCCGGTTCGAAAAGACGGCTGAAATGGTTTTTTTTACCGTTGTCGCCAAGAACTCTCGTATGCTCAGTCCATGCGTCGACGGTCGGGATATCTTCATGGGATAGTCCGGTCGCCGATTCAAAAGCGTGGTTGACCATCAGAAAATGGCCGTCGTCACGGGCGATGAGAACCGGGATTGGCGCATTGCAGAGTGCCTGAAAGTAAGGGGCCTCCATGCGGAAATTAAGAATTTCGCAATCATCGGATTGTGTATTACTGGGCATCAGCATGTCCTTGGCTATTTTCTCGTTTCAACGAGGCCGTTTTCGATGGCAAAGGCGGTCAACTGGGCGATATTGTGTAAATCCAGTTTGCCGATCAGGTTGGCGCGGTGCTTTTCCACCGTTTTGACGCTGATGTGCAAGAAACCGGCGATATCTTTGTTGGTGTACCCTTCGGCCAACAGCTTCAACACCTCGCGCTCCCGCTGGGTGACCGTATCCCAGCGCGAGTTCTCTTTGAGTGTTTTCCGGCCGGTCAGATATCCTTCCATCACCCCATCGGAGATGCCCGGGCTGATATAAGTTTTGCCTTCGAGGAGGCTGTCCACGGCCAGCATCAACTCTTTTCTGCTGGCATCTTTGATGCAGTACCCGTCAGCGCCCGCTTTAAAGGCTTCCAAAACATACTGATCGGATTCGTGGATCGTCAGTGCCAGGATGCGTGTTTCCGGCAGCTCCCGTTTGACTT
The DNA here is from genome assembly GCA_018224455.1 of Desulfosarcina sp. Classification (GTDB taxonomy): domain Bacteria; phylum Desulfobacterota; class Desulfobacteria; order Desulfobacterales; family Desulfosarcinaceae; genus Desulfosarcina. Next base: position 7,015 of record JAGTUY010000513.1, on the reverse strand, counting down.
CTTTCATCACCGAAATACCGCCCATTTTGGGCATGGAGAGATCCAGCAACACCAGGTCGGGAGTTGCCTTGCGGATCCCTCGGACTGCCTCCAGACCATCTTCAGCCTCACCGACGATGTCGATATCCTCTCGTTTGCTCAGCATGGCTTTCAGGCCTTCGCGAAACAACTGATGGTCCTCGACAATAAAAACGCGGGGTTTCTTTTCCATTGCACAGCCCTTCCGGTAAAATTATGAACATGCGGTTGGTCGGTGAAGCGGCGGACGTGAGAAACCGCACACCGCGACATAAACAGGATCTTAACAAAGAATGATATGTTAGATTTCTTGATTTGGCAACGCGAAACCCAATAGTAAAAAAATGGCTGAGAAAATTACGCGCTGCCATCTTTGCAGATGGCTGTGTGGATGGCATCGATCAGGCGCAGGCCGCCGGACCGCTCTTTGGAAAGAAAATAGTCCGCTCCTTTTTGAATTGAGGCCGCTTCGTGCTCGGCTGAATCGTGACTGGTCAGAACGACAATACGGCTTGTGGGAATCATATCTTTTATGGATGCGATAAACTCGATGCCGTTTTCCCGGGGCAGAGCGATATCCAGAAAAACAACATCCGGAGGTTCTTTTTTAAGGATGGCTTTGGCCTGATCTGCATTCTTGGCCTCACGGACATCGATCTGGGATTCAATGGCCTTAATCACCTCTTTCAGGGTCCGCCGAAAGATCGTGGACTGATCCACAATCAGTATCTTTTTACGTTCCAACATCGATACTCCAATATTATCAACGTTCACTTGCTGTTGCCTTCGACTACTTTATCATATCTCAACATCCTGCGGTTATGGGGTATAGGCTGTATTTGTATCCAGCCGGCTATTCATACCGCGGATGGTGTGTGGCTGAGGCGGTATTTGATCAGGATCTTCAGGCGGCGGTTCTTTCACCGGTGGCTCCGGAGGCACATACCGCGGTTCTTCAACAGGTGGTATTTCCGGCATGGGCGGTTTTTCATAGGGCTCGCCGGGTTCTTCGACCGGTGGTTTCTGGGGTTCGTTCGGCGGTATTTCCACCGGTGGGCCAGTGGGTGGCAGACTGTTTTTCGGAAAAGCGGCAACAACCTTATAAACGGGTTGGCCGATACGCGTGGCTGTTTGATCATCGTGTAAATGCATGGGGCCTCCTGGCGTCTGTTGGTGAATATGTATGTGCAAATGCCTCAACTTTTCTCCCGATATCGCATGGTCAGCACCGGACAGGCGGCCGAACGCACGACTTTTTCCGCCACCGATCCGAAAAACAGGCCCTTGATGCCGCTCCTGCCGTGTGTGGCCATTACAATCAGGTCTGCCTGCTCATCTTCGGCCAGTTGGACAATGCTTTCAGCCGGATCGCCAATGACCACCCGATGGTCGGTCGGAATTCGCTTCTCAACATGATTCTTGATCAGGTCTTGCATGGCCTTGTGGGCATTTTCCGTCATCTGCCCCATGATTTGCGGGATCTGGTCCATGAGATGATGCGTCAACGTATACGACGGCGACGGGGTGGGGTTGAGTTCAGTGATGACATGGACCAGAATGATCGAAGCGGAATAATGTTCGGCCATTTCCACGGCAGATATCAATGCTGCATCCGACGGCTCACTGAAATCCACCGGACATATAATTTTCTTTAGATTTTTCATGGGCTGGCCTCCTCTGTTTGCGTTTCGTTAGATGGTTTGCAGAGTCACTGTATCACCCGATTGATCCGCACCATATAAGGTTAATCCCCCATTATGGCCGCCGGTGATCAGTAATTCGGGTGATATAGAATGCGGTTCGGTGCTAAATACCGTCAGGCCCTTATTCCAAATGTCTCTGCATACGCATATGCTTTGGGTAAAGAGAATGCGACGGATCGGTATGTACCCGAGATGTACCCGAAACTGGCCGCATCGTGCCAGACAAGGAGGATAACGATGAATTTCAAAACCAGATCGATAGCTGTCGCGCCAGTCGCCGGACAGGTCCATGATCATCAATGGCATTGCAGACGAGTGTGGGCGCTGCTGATGACCATACTTTTTTCAGTCTTTTTCATGTATCGTCCGGTGGCCGGACGCGAATTGACCGACAGCACCATTGGAGAATCAATCGGCAGGCATATCCTTTCTGAAACCGCGATAGCGCCTGATCAAGTCGACATCAAGGTAAATGGCGGGATTGTGATGCTTTCCGGTTTCGTAAATAATCTGTTGCAAAAAAGCCAGGTCCGGCGAATTGCCGAGAGCATCCGGGGGGTGCGGTCGGTGGTCGACACGGTGGCTGTAAAACCGGTCATCCGCGAAAACGAGGCGATCGCAAATGACGTGCGCAACAACCTCTCGCAAATTCCGACCGATCGTGGCCTGGATGCATTCGTCTCTGTGGATGGTGGCGTCGTAACGCTCAACGGGAAGGCGGACTCCTGGGTTCTCAGCCGGTGGGCCGCTCATCGAGCCATGTCGATCCGAGGCGTCTCGGAAGTGGCCAATCGGATCGATGTAAACGCCCGGCTTGAAAGAGATGACAAGAATGTCAGGTTGGACGTCAAGCGGCGGCTTGCCGCCGATCTATATGTCGATGACAGCCTTATCGAGGTGACGGTGAAAGATGGCCGGGTGACGCTCGAGGGCATCGTTGGAACGGCGGCCGAAAAACGGCGTGCCGCCGATGATGCCTGGATCAACGGCGTGGTCGCGGTTGACGATCGGCAGCTGATGGTCGATTGGCAGGAGAAGGATCGTATGCGCCGCGCATCGCCCCACGTTCGGCGGTCGGACCAAACCATTTTAGAGGCAGTCGAGGGTGCCCTGCTGCTGGATCCGCGTGTGAACGCCTACAACCCGGACGTCTCGGTTGTAAACGGTGCAGTCACCCTGTCCGGAGCAGTTGACACACTCTATGCCAAACAGGCGGCCGCTGACGACGCCCTCAGCACAACCGGTGTCTGGAGAGTGGACAACCAGATGCAATTGCGCTACCGGTCGTTTCCCCAGGACAATGAAGTCAAGGAGATGATCGAGGATGTTTTTCAGCGTGATGCCGAACTGCATAATCTTGAAATCGATGTTGCGGTCAAAGACCATCATGCCAGCCTGTCAGGGTCGGTTGAAACCATGGGCCAGAAGGTTCACGCTGAGAATGTCGCCGCGCAGATCGAAGGGGTCCTGACCCTGGACAACCAGATTACGGTCAACGCGAAAACGGACAGGCCCAGTGATGCCGACATAACGGCAGCCATCGTCGACGAGCTGTTCTGGAGTCCCTATGTGGATAGCGACCGCATCGGCGTGACGGTTAAACATGGGCACGCCATCCTGACCGGCACCGCCGCTGGCCGTTTCGTGGCCCATACGGCCGTGCAAAACGCTTTTGAAGGGGGCGCTGAAACGGTGCAGACAAAACTGGTGTTGGATGATGGAAGCACATTCAACGAACACTTTAGAAAAGACACCTACCAATTCCGTCTGGGTCGGATATTCAGTTTTCGGCCCTGATGGCTAAATCGCCACCTGCGCCACCAGTGGAAGATGGTCGGAGGCGACGGCCGCCGCGGCGTGCCGAGGACGATGCAGGGAAATTAGCCGGTCCGCAGGGTCGACCCAGATGCGATCGAGGGCCAGCAGCGGTCGACGGCTGGGAAAGGTGGCGGGTGCCGGCATGCTGCCAAATCGACGATTCGCCCACCGCAGCGGGCGTCCCCACAAAAACCACTCGTTGAAATCGCCAAGAAGGATTGTCACCTCAGCGTCCGGATGCTCCAGCAACGGCAGCAGGCGGCCCATTTGATAACGGCGTTCTCCGGGACGAAGCCCAAGGTGGGTGGCCACGATCCTGACGGTGCTGCCGTTCACGCGCAGCTTGATCGCAATGACCCCTCTTGGCTCACGGCCCGGCACACTGATATCCAGGCGGTCGATACTGTGCGGGGCAATCCGTGAAAGCACCGCATTGCCGTAGTGCCCTTTTTGTTCCAGCAGTGTCGGCCCCGCGATCACCTGGGCATTTAGGGATCGGGCCAGGTCGGCTAAAATATTTTTCGGGCCGTCGGCATCGAAGGCAACTTCTTGAAGGGCGGTCACATCCGCATTGATATCACGCAGCACATCAGCGATGCGCTCCGGTGCTTCAAGGCCGTCGCAGCCGACACAACGGTGAATGTTGTAAGTGGCGATTCGCAGCGCCATTTAATCCGCTTCCTGTGACGCTTGTTTCTGAGAAGCCGATTTTTCGGAAGATCGTTCGGCGCGCTTGTGTTTGACCCACCGGCGAAGCGCGACGAGTCCGCCAGCGACCAGCACGACGGCAACGCCCAGTGCCGTGAGGCTGCCCAGATCCGGCTGGCGAAGGGAGGCTGAGAGGCGGTCGGCCAGCAAAGCGATGGCCGTCACCCCCGGCAGCATGCCGACGACGGTCCCGATGGCGAAATCCTTCAAGCGGATTTCGGACACGCCGGCGATCAGGTTGATCACCGAAAAAGGAGCCACGGGAACGATGCGAAAGGTGATGATCGCCGTCACGCCCGACTCAGAGAGTTTCTGGCTGAGTCGATTGAGCAGGCTGCCGGCAAAACGGCGTACGGCATCCCGTCCCACGAAACGACCCGTTCCAAAGACGACCAATGCGCTCAACGCGGATCCGGCCATGGCATAGGCCACCCCCCACCAGGGACCGAAAACAATGACGCTGGCCATAATCATCAGGGTGACAGGGAAGGCAATCATGCCGCCGATGATGTAAGCGGAGATCACCAGAAAGGGGGTGAACGGCTGCCGGCGGATCCATTCACCGGCGGCCATGGCGGACTGCATGTCGACCCACTCGCCGGCAGGGGTCCAGCGCCACAGCACCGCCAGAATCAAAACCCCGGCAATCAGGGAAAGGACCTTCATCAGATGCCGGTAGGCAGAGCGTTGGTGCGCGGGACGAATGAAATAGTCGAAGAGCTCATCCGGTTCCAGCGGTTTTTCCGGATCCAGCAGATCCGATTCGGGAACCCACTGGTCGATCTCCGACGGTACATCGCCTGACAGGTCAATCAGCCTGCGCTCGCCCTTGGGCAAGGATTCAATGGCCTCGATCAACGATCCGGTTTTCTCAATTGCATCGGCCACGTCATCGATGCCGACGCCTGAATGCCCGCCAATCAACCGGTTACGGAACTGGACGATCGCTGCGCGCACGGCCTCATTGTCATCCGCGGCGATGGCCAGGTCGCACTCCGAATCAAGGCCCATGGAGCGGTTGCTCAAATTGGAAGATCCCACGCGTACGAAATCGTCGTCGATCACCATCACTTTGGCGTGCACCATCAACGTGCATTCCGGTTTTTTGGCGATACGTGGGTAATAAATGCGCAGGCGGTCGTATCGGTCGGCTTCCCGCAGTCTTTTCAGGATCCGCCCGCGCAGGACATCCATGGTGTGCCGCTCCAGCCAGCCACCGGTTTTCTGGGGCAAAACAATCACCACTTCGGGTCCATCGGCTTCCTCCAGCCGCTGCTTCAACGCCTGGCCGATGCGATGAGAACTGAGATATTGGTTTTCGATGTAAATGGTGTGCCTGGCGGCCGCGATACTGTCCAGATAGAGCCGTTCCACTTCCCTCACGGCTGGCTGGTCTCCGTGGGCGGGCAGTGTGCGTGCCACAGCCACCTGGACTTGCTCAACATTCGGATCGATGCTGGTGGGCCAAGGGGCATCATCTTCAATGTCTTCCCCATCGATCGGTTCTTTACCTGTTGCACGGACCCACCGCTCTCTGGCCAGCCGGCCCAGGGCTTTGGCCGCCGGTCCGTCCACCGCCATCTGGATGTCATGGAAGGGCGGATAGGGCTTTCCGTCGGGGTCGACGCGGCGATCGTCGTCAGGTTGATGCGCCGGGGTATCCCAGCGCCATTTGCTCAGATCAAACCCGCCGGCGAAGGCGACGGCATTGTCGATCACCACGATTTTCTGATGCTGGGATGCACCGACGGGGTGGTGTCCGTCCAGGCAGAAATGGATCCGTTTGTGGGTTCGCCACTTGAGCTTGTACCGCGGAAAAAATTCGCGTTCCAGCGCATAGATCATGGCAAAATCCCAGCCCAGCAGATAGACGTGAAGATGCTTTTTATCCGCAATCAGGTGGTCGAGTAATTGTCCCAGACCTGAGGGGTAGCCGCTGTCTGTCTCTTCACGAATCAGATGCAGATCGCTGTGAAGGTCCCACCCGACGATAAAAATCGTGTGCTGCGCCTGACGAAACGCTTCGTGCAGTGCACGGAAATAGGCCTCGCCGTCGATGATGAATGCCGCACGATGGGCGGTTGCCAGCTGATGGCAGTTTTTTGAGAGCTCGAAGATCTTTTCCAATGGCCGGGTTACCAATAGTGAGGTCTGCCGTAAAAATCGTAAAGGGTCGCTTCATAGCTCCGATTCACCGGCAGGGTCGGGTCAAATTCCGGACTGTTTTTGATCTGGCTGCTGGTCAGATCCATTAGGACCTTGCTTCGCTTCCAGTCCACCAGGTCGACCCAATTGGGCGCGACCAACACCTTCTTGCTGGCGGGCATCCAGTTGCTGGTGTCGATGACCAGATACCTGATTATCCAGGTGTCCTGATCGACGATAAAATCCTCGATGTGGCCGATGTCCGTATCCGTCGCCTGGATATGGTAGCCGGCGACCTCCTTCGTCGATCGGAGGTTGGGGTCGTCATCGGTGTGTTCGGGGACTCGCCGGTCCACTTCAGCCCGATTCAGCAGGCGCGGATAAGGATGGGATCCCCAGACCGATGGCCCCCCCCAGTAGTGGGCCCAATCGTAATATTTGTTAAGCGCAATTTCATATTGCCGTGACACGGGTGCATCGACATCCAGAGGCGGAGAATCCGTGATTTGTTTCTTGGTCAAACCGACGTTCAGCGTGCGTGTCGTCCCGTCCGCCTCACCGATGGAAATCGGCGAAATCAGGACCTTGCGACCCGGAAGCCATTTATGCGTATCGGCAACGAT
>JAGTUY010000512.1 GCA_018224455.1 Desulfosarcina sp. | reverse complement strand
CCACGCTGGAGTCGCCGAAACCGCGATTGCGCACGCGCGCTTTCGGGTTCCTGGCGACTTCCGGGTGCGCCTGGGCCACCTGATCCAGGAGGGTGCACACCCGGTCCAGGTCGCTGCCGTAAGCCACGCCCACCTTGATGCGCAGGCGGTAGCGGTCCCTTATACCACCCGATTCATTGATAATTTTGGTGTTGGCCATTTCGGAGTTGGGGATCACGATTTCCACATCGTCGCGGGTCCGCAGGCGGGTCGAACGGATGCCCACGTTGACTACGAAGCCGCGCTCGCCGCTGCCCAGCACGATGTAATCCCCGATGGTGTAGGGGGCGTCGGCGATGATGAAGAAGCCGGCGAAGAGATTGGCCAGGGTATCCTTGGCCGCAAAGCCCACGGCAATGCCGATGACGCCGGCGGAGGCCAGCCAGGCCGCGGGGTCGATATTCCAGACCTGCAACAGGGCATAGGCCCCGATGGCCAGAATGATCACGGTCACGATCAGGTCGAACAGCGGGATGGTGCGCTCCTCCACGATGGGGAAGCGGTCGCGCACCCGCCCCATGATATCCAGTCCCACGTTGCCGGCCTGGATGGCCGCCCGGATCAGCTGCAGGATCAGCAGGCTCAGCATCAACCGGATGGCCACCATTTCGGCGAAGGCGCCCAATCCGATCGCCTGCACGGCCACCGCCAGGGCGATGTAGCCCACCACCAGGGCAGCCACCCCAGCGATGATGCGCAGGAGTTTTTCATCGAGTTTGGTGGCGGTGCGGGCGGTGATCTTGAGCCCCCAGAAGAGGATGAACCGGTGAATCGCAACCGCCAGGGACAGGCCGACGGCAACGACGATGACAGCCAGAACCAAGGGATAGTCGGCCAGAAAATCCCAGGTGCCGGTCAGCACGCCGGGCAGCCAGTCGGGAGGCATGGGGAAATTTTTGGGCATCGCGGTATCAATTTCGGGTTGATGTTATCGGATACCACCCTGTTTATCCATGCCGGACAGGCGTGTCAACCGAATTGCCTGCGCCGGGGCGATTTACGGTACGACCGGAATGCCGCCGGCACTTGATTGCCCTGTCGGTTTGGTGGATTCAACGCGCGGTAATGAACGCATCCAACCGATACGGGGCATCAATGGGTATCGCGACCGACATCATCATGCTCGTTGTGGCCGCATTTTTCTGCGGATTGCTGATGCAGCATCTGGGTCAACCCGTCATCCTGGGCTACATCGCCGTGGGGATTTTTAATGATTCGGCCTCAGCCATCCAGTCAGCCGGCGTAGCGGCCTGAAGATGAAAAAACGAATCAGCCGGCTGAAGTCTGCCATTACCCGGCCGATCTCTTTTTCCACGGAAGACTCCACCCGGCAGAAGGAGATGATGCAGCGCTCCGGCCGCAGGCTGTCGGGGAAAAGGCAGGGTCCGGTGCCGTTTTCGAGGAAAATACAGTCTGAAGGGAAAAAGCCTTCTCGGGCAAGGCAGGCCGCCACGGCGTCTTCGATCTCCGGTGCCATGGTCAGGATGTACACCAGGTCCCACTCGGTGATGATATCGGCGGGATGGATGTTACGGCAGCAAAGCCCCCGGCAGCCGGCCATGCAACCTTCCAGGATGGGGGCGGCTTTATGGGACAACACCTGCTGGGCCTGGTGGATATCCCGGCAGATTGTCGCGAGAGCTTCCCGTTCACCGGTATTTAGGCTGTCGATTTTTTTCCTAGCTGCCTTGAAACTGTAGTTGAGTCCCATGTTATATAAACCGCGTCATCATCTCATCGACCATCCCATCCACATTGTCCGGCGTGACACCGTGCTGGGCGCAAAAGGCATCCACCTTGGCACGCCTTTTAGGGCTGTTCATGTCGGCCAGGCGGGAAAAAATGCCCAGGCGGCGGCCGACCTGAAAGCGGCACTGATCCTGGGGTGACAGATCGAGGAACCGGTCCAACACCGCAAGGATATCCGCTTTGGCTTCGGGGAGTCGGCCCTGGACCTCCTCGAACAGGTTGAGGATGTGATCACTGACGATCATGCCGGTGATGCCGTCCAGGCTCTCGATGAACAACCGGATCTCCCGGCCCATATCGACATCGTTCAGCTTGACGAATCGCCCGCTTCGGTGCTCCTCGGCCAGGGGAATCCCGTCGGGAATAGCCAGGGTACGCAAGCGGATGAAATCCGGGTTGATCCGGTTGAGGGCGTCAGCGGTTTCCAAGGCATGGTCCCTGGACAGGTCCTTGCCCCCCAGTCCCGGCATCACGTACTCGGACAATTCGATGCCGGCCTTTTTTACCTTTTGTCCGGCCTTGATCTGGGTGCGTTTATCCACCCCTTTACGGACCCGCTTGAGCACCGCGTCCGAACCGGACTCAAGGCCGATGTGGACCCGATTCAGTCCAGCCTCTCGCATCTGCCTCAGGTGGTCGTCGCTGATGCGGGCGATGGTGTGCGAGCGGGCGTAGGAGGTGATCCGATCGACCCAGGGAAATCGGGATCGAAGGTGGCGCAGGATCCGGATCAGCTGATCGGGCTTGACCACCAGGCTGTTGGCGTCCTGCAGGAAAATAGCCCGCATGCCGCCGGCATACCAATTCAGCGCTGCCCCAAAGGCCTGCTGTTCGTGAGCGGCGAGACCCTGCATTCGTTCACTGATATCCTGACGGAGAACCTGCCCGGATCCGTCGGCAAGCCGT
>JAGTUY010000511.1 GCA_018224455.1 Desulfosarcina sp. | reverse complement strand
ACGAACCGCCGGAACGAGGGTCAACTGCTCCAGCAGCCCGGCTTCCTTGATGCCGTTATATACGGCGATGAGCCGGTCGGCCATTTCCGGGTGATAGGGTCCCGTGTCGTGAAGCAGATACCTGTTGTCATGCAAATAGCCGGTTCTCTTCATAGGCTTCCTCTTGCGGTGTGTCCGGGTTTAGGGGACGATTTTATCGAAGATGGCATAGGCCGCATTCAGGGCCGGGTTGTTTTCATCGATGTCGATGGTGGGGCGGCCGTCCATATCGAATTCGTACACCTGCTCATCATCCGGGATGACGCCGGCCAGCTCCAGGCCGTTGCCCGCGATCATCCGCTTGACCACCTCGGTCGGATCGCGCTTGGCCTGGTTGATGATGAGGTAACTTTTATCCACCCCGATGTTCAGGTCTTTGGCCAGTTTGTGGATGCGCAGCCCCGCCTGCAGCCCACGGTGGGACGTGTCGGTGACGATGAGAAGGACATCCACGTTCTTGGTGGTGAGCCGGCTCAAGTGCTCCATGCCCGCCTCGTTGTCCATGACCATGTAGGGGTAATTGCCGGACAGTCTCTCCAAAAAACCGGTCAGCAGGGTGTTGGCGGCGCAGTAGCAGCCGGCACCTTCGGGCTGGCCCATGACCACCAGGTCGAAGCCCTGCTGCTCCATGACGGCCTGCTCGAGCCGCATGGACATGAACACATCCTTGGTCATGCCGCTGGGCACGATGCCCTTCTTCATTTCCTCGCGGGCGTTGCCCAGGGTGTCGGTTACTTCCAAGCCCAGGATCTCGTTCAGGTTGGCGTTGGCATCGGCATCGACGGCCAGCACCGGGGATTTGCCCCGACTGACCAGATATTTGATCAACATGCCGGAAACGGTGGTTTTCCCGGTCCCTCCTTTTCCGGCCATGGCAATGGATACTGGCATGATTGTACGCTCCTTTATTCAGCAGAAATTTGTGTCCGGCGGCCAATCATCGCCGGGCAACCCACAAATCATTAAGCCAGTTGGCGAAAACAGTCAAGGAGATTGTCCCATGTGGTTTTTTTCTCGTCGACCGGTCTCTTCGGGTGTCGACGTGCCGCTGTCACCCGCAGCGACCGGCTGGGTCGTCCTTATGGCGGATTGTCTGAATCGGGTGTAAAGCATACACCTTGCTAAGACAGGGGCCTTGTGTTAAATTCGCGCTATCGTTCCCCTGATCAGCGGGCGGGTCAACCGGGTTGGCTTGCCGATTGGCCCATACCCTTCATGACACAGCGTTTAGCATTCAGCGGCCGGCGGACACGCTGCCCGCGGTTGCCGGTTTAACTGCGACATATTCTTATTACTATTGAAGGAGACACCGATGTTTGATTTGGTCAGAAAGAGCATGCTTGCCGGCGTTGGTTTAGCCCTCAAGGCCTGGGACGAGGTGGAGGATCTGGCCAAGGAGGTGGCCGAGCAGAGTAAAATGACCGAAACCGAAGGCCGAAAGTTTATCGACGATATACAAAACCGGTACGAAGACGCCCAGAAGAAGCTGGAAGAACGCGTTGAAAAGAGCGTCAAGGAACTGCTCAAGAAAGCCGATGTGGTAACCCAGGACGAGCTCAAGGGGTTGAAAAAAGAGATCCGTGACCTGAAGAAGCTGATCAGCAGCCAGGGCGAAGCGGAAACGTCTTGACGCGGTCCGAATGATAAGCATACGCAAAATCGGTGTGATCGGTCGCACCTATCGAAACCTGAACCGCTACCGCCAGATCCTGGCGGTGCTCTTCAAATACGGTTTCGATGATATTGTCGAACTGCTCAAGATCGAACAGTACATCGAGATCGGTCTTCAGGTGATCTCGCGTAACCGTGGTGAACGCGTGGAGCGCCTGTCGCGGGCCGTGCGCGTTCGAATGGCCGTTGAAGAGTTGGGACCCACCTTCATCAAGATGGGCCAGATCCTATCGACCCGCCCGGACCTGGTGCCGGTGGATTTCATCCGTGAGCTGGCCAAACTGCAAGACAAAGTCCCCGCCTTCTCCTTTGCCGACGTCCGCCGAATCATCCATGAAGAGACCGGCCGGCCAGCCGATGACCTGTTCGATCAGTTGGATCCAGAACCCCTGGCTTCAGCCTCCATCGGCCAGGTTCACCGCGCCCGACTCAAAGACGGTGAGGATGTGGCCGTCAAGGTTCAACGGCCGGGGATCCGCAAACTGGTGGAGGTGGATCTGGAGATCATGCTTCACCTGGCCACCCTGGCCGAGCGCCACATCGAAGAGCTCGCCCACCACCGGCCGGTCAAGATCGTCGAGGAATTCGCCCGCACCATCGAAAAGGAGATGGACTATACCCTGGAAGCCACCAGCATGGAACGGGTGGCCCGGTCTTTTCTGCTCGACGAGACGGTATATATTCCCAAGGTTTACCGGGAGGCTGCGACCGAACGTGTGCTGACCACCGAATTCGTGGACGGCATCAAGGTCTCCCTGCTGGACCGGTTGGACGAAAATGGCTATGACCGCCAACTGATCACCCGCCGCGGGGCCGATATCCTGCTGACCCAGATTTTCGAACACGGCTTCTTCCATGCCGATCCACACCCCGTCAATCTTTTCGTCCTGCCCAACAACGTGATCTGCCTGCTGGATTTCGGCATGATGGGTACCGTGGATCGCAACACCCGTGAGGCTTTCGTGGAACTGGTGGATGCCGTGGTGCGCCGCGATGAGCCGCGCACCACCCAGGTGATGCTCAAGCTGACCCTCTGGGACGAAGAGCCCGATCTTCGCCTGTTGGGCAAGGACGTGGCCGATTTTTTAGGAGAGCACCTATACAAGTCGCTCAGGGATATTCAGATCGGCAAACTGCTCCACCACTTGCTGGAACTGGCCGCCCAGCACGGGCTGCGAATCCCGCCTGAGATTTTTTTAATGATGAAGGCCATCAGCACCGTCGAAGGGGTCGGACTGATGCTGGATCCCGATTTTGACATGATCGCCCACGCCGAGCCATTTATCCGCCAGGTAAAGCTCTCGCGTTTTTCCCCCGAGCGCCTGAGCAGCGACGCGGTGAGTATTTTCGCCCAGTACATGGATTTCGTCCAGGAGTTCCCCAAGGACCTGCTGGAGATCACCCGCACCATCCGCCAGAAGAAGTTCACCTTCATGCTGGATCTGAAAAGCATGGAGAGCATGCTCTCCACCCACGATCAGATCAGCAACCGCATCTCTTTTTCGATCATCATCGCCGCCCTGATCATCGGCTCGGCACTGATCGTCATCTCCAAGACCCCGCCGCTCTTCTACGGCATCTCGCTGATCGGCATCATCGGTTTTCTGGCTGCCGCCCTCATGGGCATCTGGCTGCTGGTGGCGATTGTCAAGAAAGGCCGGCTTTAACCAACGAGGAGAAACGCAATGGCCGAACGCATGTCCAATGCCGACAATTTTTGGCTCAGTATGGATGACCCCACCAACCTGATGGTGATCACTGGTTTCATGGCGTTTAAAAAGCCGCTCGATTTTAATCGGCTCTACGCTACCATCGACAGCCGCCTGGCATCGTTTCCGCGATTTCAACGAAAAATCGTTCAGCCAAAATCAGGTCTTGGGGTGCCGAATTGGGAAGCGGATCCACACTTTGACCTCAGATCTCATCTGCAACGCATCGCCCTTCCGGCGCCGGGCGATAAAACTGAACTGCAGGCGATGATTGCTAATTTGACGGTTACTCCCCTGGATCCTCATAAACCGTTGTGGCAGGTTCATTTGATCGAAAATTACGCCGCCGGCTGCGTCCTTTTTTTCAGAATTCACCACTGCATCACGGACGGCATTGCCGGAATATACCTGCTGCTGTCGATGGCTGATCAAGACCCCGATGCACCCTGGCCGAAAAGCCGGTCCGAAAAAAAATCGAAACCCTTCTCTCTGGGCACGCTGCTTCCCATCGAATCGATTATCAACACGGTTACGAAGACCTTCAGTTCCGCCGAGAATTTAGGCCGGAAGGCGATCAAAGAGTTGGAAAAAGCGTTTTCCAACCCGGCGCATCTAAAGCATCTGGGCAGGCAATACAGTTATATCCCCACCGATTTCGCCTCGGTGCTTTCAAAATACATGATCATGAGTTCCGATCCCAACAGCGCGTTTAAAGGCAAGCTGGGGATGCGCAAGCGCGTTGCCTGGACGGAGCCCATGTCCCTGGATAAAATCAAGACGGTGGGACGCGCCATCAGCACGGCCACCCTCAATGATGTGCTCATTGCCACGGTAACCGGCGCCATGCGCCGCTATTTGAAAAGCCGCAACACGCGGGTCAACGAGCTTGATTTAAGGGTCACCGTACCCGTCAATATCCGCAAACCGGGTACCGAATTCGAGCTGGGCAACAAGTTCAGCCTCGTTTTTCTGCCCCTGCCGGTGCACTTAAAAGATCCGATCCTGCGACTCAAAGAGGTGAAAAGACGCATGGATCGACTCAAAACCTCACCGGATCCCTTGATCAATTTTGCGCTTCTCAGCGTCATGGGCTACCTGCCGCCGGTATTGGCCAAGCGCGCGTCGGCATTTTTTGGTAATAAGGCCTCGGGTGTCTTGACCAATGTTCCGGGTCCGCGCCAGCCGCTCTATTTAGCCGGCCAGAAGATCGAAAATTTTATGTTCTGGGTGCCCCGCTCGGGAAAGATCGGACTCGGGATCAGCATTTTCAGCTATGATGGAAAAGTGACCGTTGGGGTGGCTTCGGACGAGGGTCTGATGCCCGATCCGGAGATCCTGCTGGAAGGGTTTGAAGAGGAGTTCAACAGCCTCCTGGCGCTGGTCCAGTCAGGAAAGGTCTACGAGGAACCCCTGGTGCTGCATGACCGCTACAAGGAGGCCCGCTTGGCTGCTGAAGCGGAAACGACGGCCGAAATCGGAGCGCGTAAGAATCAGCCCTCCTGTCAAGCCCTCACCAAAAGCGGCCATCCGTGTAAAAACCGGGCCCTTGCCGATTCGGATTACTGCCGCATCCACCGTCAACAGGGGGCGGAAGAGACCCAACTCCAGGATGTGGCCAAGATCATGCGGGAGTTGACGCGTTAATCCCGAAAGCAGGAAAGGAACGGACATGTTACCCGACTATTTTGAATTTTCGCTTCCGACAAAATTGGTTTTCGGCATAGGTATCCTGGAGAATCTCGGCGAGACGGTCAAACCGTTCGGAAAGCGCAAAGCGATCCTGGTGACCGATGAAATCCTGGTCAAAACCGGTCTGGTCGAAAAGGTCAAAAGCGGCTTCAAAGCGACGCCGATCAAGATTGCGGCGACTTTTGACCAGGTGCCGCCCAATTCCACCATCGATGCGGTTGAAAAATGTGCCGCCCTGGCAACCAAGAAGGGTTGCGATATGTTTATCGCCGTCGGGGGGGGCAGCGTGATCGATACCGCCAAGGTGGCCAATCTCCTGGCAGTCAAAGGGGGCAGCCTGCAGGACCACATGGGTGCCTATCTTCTCGGCAGCGATGAAATCCTCCTTCCGGCCATTGTCATTCCCACAACCGCCGGAACCGGATCAGAGGTCACCAAAGTGGCCGTGATTGCGGATCCGGAAAACGACGTCAAACTGCCCTTCGCCGAAGCCCAGTTTTTGCCGCATCTGGCCATTTTAGATCCCACCATGACGGTCTCCATGCCGGGCAAGCTGACGGCCATGACCGGTATGGATGCCCTTACCCATGCCATCGAAGCCTATGTCGACCAAGAGTGGTCGCCGGCATCGGATGCCTTGGCGCTGCACGCGATCACCCTCATTTCGGGAAACATCCTGCAAGCCTGCGCCAAACCTGACGATCTGCAGGCGCGGGGCGCCATGCAGGTGGGCAGTTTTTTGGCGGGCGTCGCTTTTTCCCACTCCATGGTGGGGATGGTGCACGGCATCGCCCATGCCCTCGGCGGCGTCTATCACATTCCCCATGGGCTGGCCAATGCCCTGATTCTGCCGGAGGTCATGGCCTACAACCTTGAGGCCAGGATCGACCGGTATGCGGATATCGCCCTTGCCATGGGCATTTCTTTTCCGCAGGTGGTGGGTCAAAGCCGGAGCCTGTTGCGTTCATCACGACTGGACGTCTTCTCCAAACTGGCCAATCTGTCTGCTGTCGATTCTCTCAAGCAACTGGTCACGACGAGTTCTCACCAGGCCCGCCACAAAGTCGCCACGGTGATCGGCAATTTCGGGTTCATCGACGCATGGGTTCGTGGACAGGCTGCCCAGGCTGCCGTGGAGAAGATACGCTGCCTCAATCAACAGCTGGCCTATTTGACCAAAATGCCCTTGAATTTAAAAGATGCCGGCATCTCCGATAAGTTGGCCAGGATCGAACAGGTCGCCACGATTGCCATGGAGGACGGCGCCATGCTCTATAACCCGGTCGAACCGGAGCGCGACGCCGTCATTGAGATTGTCAAGCGGGCCTACCACGTCAAACCAACGCCACTGCCGGTGTCCAAAGCGGACCTGCGGCCACTGGCCGCTGCGCGATCAGACAAGGCGATGACCCACGTCTTCAAAGACGCCAAAATGCTCTATGCGGTGTTGGCGGAGTTCTATGAACTGCTGAAAGACAATCCCGAGATCGGACCCAAGCTGGCCCAGAGCAACCTGTGTGTCCAGTTCAGGTATAAGCATCCATCGGCAGTGATCACCATCGATGCCACCGGTGCTGAATTAAAGATCATCCAGGGTGATTTCGACGGGCAACCGGAGGTCGTCTTGACCATGAATGCCGATTTTGCCCATGCGTTCTGGCACGGCAAGGCCAACCTGGTAAGCGCCTTGACCCGCCGCCAGGTGAAGGCCAAGGGCAACGTCCCCAAGACCATCAAGCTGCTTCCGATCCTTAAACCCGGCTATGCACTCTATCCGAAATTTTTAGCCGATAAGGGGCTGCGTCATCTGGTGATGACTTAACCCTTTTGAGCCAGTTGGCGGCGGGCGTTGTGATAGCCGGCACTGATCAGCCGGTTGACCTGTCGGGCAGAGAAATTGAGCAGGGAAGCAAAACCGAGCATATGGGGTGGCGCGACCACTGAAATCTTTGGTTGGGGGTGGGTTCCTGTGCCTTCTTGCCCATTGAAAACCGGCATGGTGGCCTGGTAAGAGCCGATTAAAAAGTGTTCAAAAACCCGTTCCAACCCTTCTCGCAAGGATGCCGGCGGCGGCAGCGGCCGATGCCCGACCGGCGACAGCAGGACCACGATAATCTCCGCTACCTTTTTTTCCAGGGCAATGAAAAGGGGTGAATTGGCCATCACGCCCCCGTCCCAGTGGAGCTCTCCACCGATGGGCTGCCAGGGAAACAAAATGGGCATCGCACAGGAAGCCATTAAATGATCGATCTCAATGACGGCCTGGTTGTAAAGGTGGAGTCTTCCGGTTGCCAGATGAACGGCGCTGATGATGATTTCGATCGGGCTTTGTCGAAGGGCCTCGAGGTTCAAGTTGCGGGTCAGCATGGCACGCAAGGGGGCCGTGTCCAGCAACGATTTCAAGGGTTTCCCACGCAGCGCCGACTTTAAAAAAGGGAGTGTCTTGAGACGGTAAATCCCTGAGCGGTTATGGGTTCTCCAGAGCTCGGCGAGGCGCTCGACGGACATGCCGGACCCGATGGCCGCGGCGTTGATGGCGCCGATGGAGGTGCCGCAAATTAGTTCAGGAGTCCAGTTGATTTCGCGCAGGTACTTCCAGACGCCGACCTGGAATGCGCCCCGCGCCCCGCCGCCGGAGAGAATCAATGCTTTTTTCATTGGGTTGACTTTATCGACGCTCCGCTCAATGGGCTGTCCGTGGACCAGAGTTGCTCATGCCAGGCGTGCTCACGCTTGTCGACGGTTGCGATGAAAAAGTCGATATTTTTGATCGCACGGAATCCCGCGTAGCCTTCATAGATGAAGTCGATTATTTTGCCCATGCCGATGAGATGGGCGGCTGTTCGCACCGTGTTGAGGGAGACGGCCACGACCCATTTCTTGCTCAGTTTATAAAAGACCTGAGTCACTTCCGCACCCAAGCCGATCTGGTAAAGCCGCTCGTTGTAGTTGTCCAGGCTGCGATACACCGTTTGATACTGTTCCATGTCCATATCTTCACCGATGCCCATGGCCATCATCTGCTCGACCATGCGGTTGTCGAGAAGGTCCGACAGCTCATGCAATTCAATCACCTTGCTGACGGCTGAAATGATGCCTGAATAAACTTTACCCCTGAGCAATTGGTGCAGTTTTTTGATGCTCGTGTCGCGGAAAGAGAAATCTTCCGGCGCGTAAAGCTTTTCGAAGAAGAAATGGCCAATTTTATCATATTGCGGATCATTCATCAGATCCTTGTATGTTTGACCCAGACGCGCGGATTGAAATGATTGCAGTGCCCGCTTCAAGCGGACGAATTTTTCATGATCAGTCTCTCGGGCCATCCGATGGTTTCCTTGTTCGATTTTCAGGTCAACATTTAACCCCTGTCAATCGGCCGCATCGGCTGGAGGCGGATGGCGGCCGCACATAACGCATTGCGTTGTGTTTTGGCAGCAATGCCAGTGGATGTCAAGCGGATTTATCCTCAGACGGTTGAAAACCGGT
>JAGTUY010000510.1 GCA_018224455.1 Desulfosarcina sp. | reverse complement strand
GGGCTCAAACGGCTGGAAAAGGTCCATCCCGATGTGGATATTTATGTCGCGGCCATCGATGAAAAGCTCAACGACATCGGCTACATCATTCCTGGCCTGGGCGATGCAGGGGACAAAATTTTCGGGACCAAATAAGACAGATTGCTGTAATGCTGGGTAACCCTTTTATCTAAGGAAATTCCGCTTTAATCCCAAGCCGACTTTTTTTTGAAACGCGCCGGATGACTTCGAAAATGATGCGGTAGAAGCGCCCGTGCACCAAGCGGGCGTTTTTTTATGCGCATCGATTCAAGATTTCGGTTTATCTGATTGATTGCTTTCTTCAGTGAAGCAGGAATCGATAGAGCCAGCGGTGGATCCGACGGCCGTAGGGTGGCCAGGCCAGACGGGTGCTGTTGAGTCGTCCCCGTTCGAATACCGGCCGCGCCTTGGAAAAGGTCAGAAATCCGGCCCTGCCGTGATAGGCGCCCATGCCAGACTGCCCGATGCCGCCGAAGGGCAGGTCGTCCTGGGCAACGTGGGCAAGGGCGTCATTGATGCATACCCCACCCGATCGGGTCTGGTTGAGAACGGTTTGGATCCGTTGGCTGTTTTCATCGAAATAATACAGGGCCAGCGGCCGGGGACGGCCGTTGACATAGTCGACAGCCTCGGATAGCTGCCGGTAGGTGACGACGGGAAGGATGGGGCCGAATATCTCCTCTTGCATAACCGTCATGGCACGGGTGGGTTCTAGGACGAGCCACACCGGCATTTTGCCGGTACCGGAAAAGGCTTCTGCCGATGGATTGATCTCCACCAGACGCCCGCCTTTTTCCCTTGCATCGGTCAGGTAGCCGGACAGCCGCTTGAACTGCCGTTGGTTAAGGATGGCGGTGTAGTCCGGGTTGGCTGCCATGGTGGGGTACATGCGGGCCACGGCTGTTGAAAAGGCATTTACGAATGCATCCAGACGCGCTTGCGGGCAGAGAAGATAATCAGGTGCGATGCATGTCTGCCCGGCATTGAAGCACTTGCCGAAGGCGATGCGGCCAGCGGCGCGGTCGATGGGGTAGTCCGGTGCCACCAGTGCCGGTGACTTACCCCCCAGTTCGAGGGTGACGGGGGTGAGGTTCTCGGCCGCGGCGTGCATCACGCGGTGACCGACGGCGGTGGAGCCGGTGAAGAGCAGGTGATCGAAATCCAGCCGTGAAAAGGCTGCGGCGACATCGGCATCCCCGCTTATCACGGCTACATGATCGTCAGCGAATAGGCCGGCCAGCATTTCCCGAAGGGCCTCGGTTGTGTTCGGGGTGAATTCACTGGCTTTGATCATGACCCGGTTGCCGGCTGCCAGGGCACCGGTCAGCGGTCCGATGGTCAGGTAGACGGGGTAGTTCCACGGGGAGATGATGCCCACCACCCCCAATGGCTGGTAAAGCACCCGCGCCTGTGCCGGTTGAAATATCAGTCCAACCCGTCGCCGGTCGGGCCGCATCCAGCGGCTCGCATGGTCGACCGCATACCGGATGCCTGCGAGGCTGGGAAAGATTTCCGCCATCAGGGTCTCGTCGCGGCTGCGCCCGTTGAAATCCGTGTCAATGGCCTCGGCCAAGCGGTGCCGGGCCGCCTTCAGAGCTGAGGCCAGCCGCGCGAGGTGCCCTTTGCGCCGGGCGGCCGAGGGCATCGGGTTCATTTGAAAAGCGGTTTGTTGTCGGTTGAGCAACTGCCGCATGGCAAGGTATCTTTTATCCTGGGTGTCTGGCGGCATGGGCTGATCGTGCTCCTGCTTGAAGGTGATCGGTGCGTTAACTTAACCATCTTCTGATCATTCGAAACCGCCCATACTGAAAAAACTTGTCATCGTACCGTGTGCAACGTATTCTGCTGCCATCGTTTTTCGACGATCGGGGAATCGGTTTCCGGAAGTCGCCGTTTCAGCACAAGGCCGGGATTCATGAACACCTCTATTTGGACTGCGCTGCGTGTATTCGTTCCCTTTGCCGCCGGGTATTTTCTCTCCTACCTCTACCGGGTGGTCAATGCGGTCATCGCTCCGGACCTGGTGGGTGATCTGAGCATCGGTCCGTCGGCCCTGGGCTTGCTGACCGCCACCTATTTTATTGCTTTTGCCTCATCGCAATTGCCGCTGGGCGTGCTGCTGGATCGTTTTGGTCCCCGGCGAGTAGAGGCTTTCCTGCTGCTTTTCGCCGGACTGGGGGCGTATCTTTTTTCCCGATCCGAATCCTTGGCCGGCCTGGTGGTGGCCCGGGCCTTGATCGGCTTTGGCGTGTCGGCCTGTCTGATGGCGGCGTTCAAGGCTTATACGCTTTGGTTTTCAAAGGAAAAATGGCCGCTGGTGAACGGCTTTCAAATGGCTGCCGGCGGGCTGGGTGCGCTGGCTGCCACGGCCCCGGTGGAAACGGCATTGCATGTGACCGATTGGCGCGGGGTCTTCATGGTGCTGGCCGTACTCACCCTGCTGGTGGCCGTTGCTGTTTACAGCGTGGTTCCCGAAAAACCGTCCAGCCCCGCCGGCGAGCGCTTTTCCGAACAATTGCGCGGCGTCAAAACAGTATTTACCAGCCTTGAGTTCTGGCGAACGGCGCCGTTGACCACCATGTCTCAGGCATCCTTTCTATCGATTCAAGGCCTATGGGCCGGACCGTGGCTCACGGATGTGGCCGGGCTGGAACGCATGGCGGCAGCCAATGTGCTGCTGTGGATTGCCGTGGCCATGATTGCAGGCTTCATCCTGCTGGGGTCGCTGGCCGGGCGGTTGAGCCGCTCAGGGATCAGTGTGCTGGCGACCGCGGTGACGGGTATGTGCCTGTTCATGGGTGCTCAAGGTCTGGTTGTGGTCGGGTCCGTCCGTTGGATGCTGCCCATGTGGGTGCTGTTCGGTTTTTTCGGCACCTCGGGGATCATTGCCTACGCAGCCCTTTCCCAGCGGTTCCCCGTGCAGTTGTCGGGGCGGGTTACCACGGCCGTCAATCTGCTGGTGTTTATCGCTGCTTTCCTGGGTCAGTGGGCCATTGGGGCCATCATCGGCCGATGGCCGGTCGGTGCTGACGGGAAATACGCCCTGGCTGGCTATCGCAGCGGGTTTTTAGTCATGTTGACCGTCCAGGCGATGACCTTGCTCTGGTTTTTCATGGCCAGTCGGATGATCAGGAACCGCAACAAGGAGTAATGGCTTGTCATTGGCCATCGGCAACATAAGGGGAGACCGACATGAAAATTTATACCGGCACGGGAGATAGGGGTAAAACCAGTCTTTTCAGCGGAGAGCGGGTGTCGAAGAACAGCCCGCGCCTCGAGGCCTACGGCGATCTGGACGAACTCAATTCCGTGATCGGAGCGGTTGGGGCGGTATTGGATGAGGGCCAATCCGGGCTGAAGGATGAACTCCAGGCCATTCAGGCGCTGCTGCTGGAATCCGGCGCCTGGCTGGCGACGACTCCCGGTGCCGAATCCATCCGTTTTTTAAAGCCGTTTACGATAGACCCCGCCAACACACTGGAAGCCGCGATCGACCGCTTGAACGCATCCTTGCCCGAACTGAAGCATTTTGTCCTGCCCGGGGGGCACCTGTCCGCATCACTGGCTCACATGGCCCGCACCGTCTGCCGGCGAACAGAACGCCGCGTCATCGAACTGGCTGAATATGAGGATGGTGAATCGGGCCCCACTGAAACCATGCAGCATATCCTCGTATTCCTCAACCGGCTTTCCGATTACCTTTTCGTACTCGCCCGATTCTGCAATCAGAACCAGGGGCAGGGGGATGTGCAGTGGAACGGGTAGATGGTAGGCCTCGTTTTAGTGCCCATCTGGTGGACCGGCATTGGCTGGCCCCCGGCATCCTTGAAGTGCGGCTGACCCGACCGGAGGGCGTCACCTTTATTCCCGGCCAGTTTTTGCGCTTTGCAATGCATGGCTACGAGCGGGACTACACCATGGTTTCCGCCCCGGATGCCGAGACCATCGATTTTTGCATCGCCATGGTGGATGGAGGGCGGTTTTCCAGTGACATCCGGAAGGCCGACATCCATGCCACATTTCAGTTGACCGGGCCCCACGGTCATTTTGTGTTCCAGGGCCCGGCGAATCCGGCGGTGTTCGTGGCCACGGGAACCGGCGTTGCCCCCTTTGTGGCCTTTTGCCGGAGCGGGATGGGCGCCGGCCTGTTGCTTCATGGCGTGGGCACGCCTGACCGGCTGATCTACCGGGATATTCTGCAATCCGCATGGGGTGGCTACGTGCCCTGCATCAGCCGACCTGTCGAAAAGAGGGGTCGCCCGGACAACATCTTTCCGGGCCGTGTCACCGATTACCTGGAGCGACAGCTGACATCGGGAATCTACGACTTTTACCTGTGCGGTCGAGGGGCCATGATCCGGGATGTCACCGAAATCATTG
>JAGTUY010000509.1 GCA_018224455.1 Desulfosarcina sp. | reverse complement strand
GACTCTGTTGAACCGTTGTAGGCAACGAGAAATTTCATGTTGGTTTGCCTTTTCTCCAAGGGTGAGGGTTCAAAGGTTCATCGTTGCTTTTTTGCTAAAACTTCAGGGGATCTCTCAATCGAATTATTCCGCCGTTTGCTGTGCCATGAGTTTGTTTTTTAAACTCAATTCTGCACCAAAAGTTCAAATTTGACATATCGACGCTGAAATCTGAATTGAATGCCGAACCCCTGAACCCCTGAACGTCGAACCCAGAACCCTGAACCCTGAACCCAGAACCCAGAACCTGTGAACACCTACATCCAGCGTTTGCGCCGCTTATAGGACTTGACTTCTTTGAAGGATTTTCTTCCGCCGCCCTGGGTGATGCCCATATAGAACTCCTTGACGTCCGGGTTGTTCTTGAGCTCCTTGGACGGGCCTTCCAGAACGATCTTGCCTGACTCCATGATGTAGGCATAATCGGAGACCTGCAGGGCAATCTTGGCATTTTGTTCGACCACCAGAATCGTGGTGCCCAACTCCCGGTTGATGGTTTCGATGTTTTCGAAGATCTCTTTTACCAACAGCGGCGCCAGGCCCAGCGAGGGTTCGTCCAGCATGAGCATGGTCGGTGAGGCCATCAGCGCGCGGGCAATGGCGATCATCTGCTGCTCTCCGCCGGAGCAGTATCCGGCCAGGCGGTTGGTAATTTTGGATAGCCGGGGAAAGTGGTCGTACATTTTCCGCAGATCGGCCTTGATTTTCTGTGCGCCGTCTTTGCGGGTGATCGAACCCACGCGGATATTTTCGTCCACCGTGAGATGTTTGAACACCCGACGTCCCTCGGGCACCATGACCGCCCCCAGGATTACCACATCCGTTCCCAGGCGGTTGGTGATGTCCTGCCCCTGAAATCTGATGTGCCCATCCCGGACAAATCCGTTCTCCGGTTTCAGCAAGCCGCTGATGGCCCGCAGGGTCGTAGTCTTCCCGGCGCCGTTGGTTCCCAGCAGAGCCACGATATTTCCCGAGGGAACGTTTAGGCTGACCCCTCGCAGCACCTGGATAATGTCGTTGTATACCACTTCGATGTTGTTGACTTCCAGAAGCGGCCCGTCCGGGGTCGTAGGTTCCATGGCTGATTCGATGTTCCGTTTGGATCCGGTTTGGAGCGGGGCGCCGATCGGGCGCCCCGCTACGGGTTGCTAAGTGGTGTTTACTCGATGAATTCGGGCTTAAACGGCTTGCCCACGGATTTGAAGGCCCCATCCTTGACCACGTAAAGCTGGACGGTGTCGACCCCCATGCGGTCGGTGGTTGAATAAGTCACCGGGCCGACGGCAACCTGCGACGCGAAGGCCTTGTCCCCGTTCATTTGGTTGAGCGTATCGTAGAGCGTGGCCTGGGTGATCTCCTTTCCGGCTTCGCGTGCTCGCCGGATGGCCTCCACGGCCACCTGGGCCGCCATCATCCCGCAGGCATAGTTGTGAGAGTTGGCCGTCTTGTCGTCCCGGTCATACCGTTTGGCGATATCGAGCTGCCAGTCGGCCCAGGGACCCTTTTCTGAGGTCACATGATAGCCCGTGGTCCAGTGAAACCCCTCGGCTGCCGTACCGGCCAGGGCGATCAGGTCGTTGCCGCCGGTGTAGTGGGCGCCCATAAAGGTGATCTTGCCGGCTTCCCCGAAGGTCTTGGCCGACATGCCCAGGCGTTGGGCGTCGTTGAGCAGGGTGGCCACCGGCGACTGCACCGTCTGGCACAGCACGTATTGGACGCCCTTGCTCTGGAGTCGCTGAAGCAGGGCGCTGTTGTCCAGGTCCTTGCCATGTTCGACCACCTCGACGAGATCCAGCTTCAGCCCTGAAGCCACGGCGGCTTTATAATCTTCCAGGGGGGCGCGCCCGAACGCCGAGGGATGGATAAACGCGGCCACCTTGGGCACACCGCCGCCCTTGTGGTTTTTGGCCACGTACTCGGCCACACCGACATACTGGTGGGAATACGAGGCGATGGGCAGGAAAATGTACGGGGAAGCCACCACGAGCGACTTGTCCATGGAAGCCGGGATGACCGGGATTTTGACTTCGTTGAAATCCTGGGCCAGGGCTTGGTTTGCGCCGGTGGCATAGCTGAGAAACAGCACGATTTCCTGATCGAGAAAGTCCTCGAAGTTGCGCTTGGTCACGGCGGTCTCGTACATGTCGTCACGAATCGGGCAGTCCACCTTGGCATCGCCCAGAATGTTGGTTTCGTTGACCAGGCGCATGTAATCTTCGACACCCTTGGAATAAGGGTTGCCGGCATCCGAAGTCGGACCGGTGATCGCCAGCGACAGGCCAAGCTGGTAGGTTTCAGCGGCCTGGGCCGGAACGGTCAGTGCCAATGCCAGCCCGACCACGACCACGATCATGCATCGTCCAAACAGATTTGCTTTCATCTTCTCCCCCTTTTGGTGAGTGGTTGACGTTCACCTTCGGCGCCGCGACGGTATCGCGGGCCGTCTTCTTCCCCGGCCCATTAATAGCGGAAGGGCCAGAGCTTGCAATAGGAGCGGCAGATGCGCCACCAATTGGCGATCCCCCGCGGTTCGAACATTAAGAATAGCACGATCACCAGGCCGAAACCGAGGGGCCGCAGGGCCGTGGCCAGGTTCATGCTGGCCGGCAGAAAGGTCCCGGCCCACTCGGAGATGTGCTCCATCTGCAGCTCGAGGGTCTGGATCGCCACCGGTCCCAAGAGACTGCCGGGCAGGGTTCCCAGGCCGCCCACGATGGCCATGGCCAGGTAGATGATCGAGTGGTGCAGGGTGAATGACTCGAAGCCGGCCCCACGAAACATGTAGGTGTGCAAGGCGCCGGCGATCCCGGCGAAAAAACCCGCCAGGGCGAATGCATACACCTTGGTCAACCCCGGATGCATGCCCATGGCGTCCGCGGCGCGATCGTTGTCGCGCACGGCCACCAGACAGCGGCCATAACGGGTGCGCAGCAGGTTGCGGACCACCAGACCGCAGACCACCGCCGTAACCAGGATCACATAGTACCAGAAGAGATAGTGTTCGTTGCGCCCCACCTGTCCGTTGATCCAATGGACGCGACCGACCGCGATCATCTGGCCCTGGTTGAAGAAGGTCATGAAGTTGATCGTCCACGAGAAAATCATCTGGAACGACAAGGTGGCGATCGCCAGGTAAAGATGCTTGAGACGCATGGCCGGCAAGCCCACGAAGGCCCCGAATGCCGCTCCCACGCAACCGGAGATCAGGATCATCAGGGGCCAGGCATGCGTGATCAGCATATGGCTTTCGCCGATGGACCGGGCCGTTCCGGCCAGGGTGTAGGCCCCGATGCCCACGAAGGCGGCATGGCCGATGGAGATCAGGCCGGCGAACCCGGTCACCAGGTTCAGGCCGTAGACGGCTACGACGGCGATCAGGATGTTGT
>JAGTUY010000508.1 GCA_018224455.1 Desulfosarcina sp. | reverse complement strand
TGCAGGCGGCGCAGGCCAGCCAGTCCCGGTTGCCGATGACGATCTCTGCATTGGTGCCGATGTCCATGAACAGGGTCAGCCGGTCGTCCAGATACATCCCCGAGCCCATGACCCCAGCCACGATGTCTCCACCCACGTAGCTGGAAACGGCCGGATAGACCAGGGCCGTGACGTGATCCCGCAGATCCAGGCCGATATCCACCGCCCGGATGGGCGGGTAGAGCGTGGAGGCCGGCACGTAAGGCGAACGGCGGATATAGCGGGGATTGATCTGGAGCAGCAGCTGGGTCATGGTGGTGTTACCGGCCAGGGTGATGGCGGCGATATCGTCCGGGTCCACCTTGGCCCGTCGCACGATCCGGTTGATGATGGTATTGATGGTTTGCGCAACCACCTTGTGGAGACGCTCCAGCCCGCCCTCTTTTTCGGCAAAGACAATCCGGCTGATCACATCCTCACCGTAACTGATCTGGCCGTTGAACGCACCGTGTTCGGACATGACCGCCCCACTTTTCAGGTCGATGAGCTGGCCGTAAACCGTGGTGGTGCCGATGTCCATGGCGATGGCATAGTTGCGGTCGGTGGTGTCTCCGGACTGGACGTTGATAATTTCGGTCTTGCCGCTGTCCATCACCGGCCGGGCCAGGGTGGCGGTGACCCGGAACCCGTCTGTTCGCAGTACATCAGGAATCTTTCGGATCACCGGCAGGCTCACCGTCAAGCGGTGTTCGGCGTGGTGCAGCTTCAGGTGGCTGACCAGCCGGGTGACGTCGGGCAGGTGATCCTGGTTGTTTGGTTCGGGCAGTTCAATGTAAATCTTTTCTACCGGCGGCAGGAACAGCCCCTGTTCCTTCAAATCGTTGAGGTCCATCTGTCGGATGCGTGCCGTGCGCCGCGGGACATACCCCTGGCTGAGCACGCTGGCGTCGACGGCCGACTCCACCGGCACGCGGACGACCACATCTCCGGTGATCGTCGACCGGCAGGCCAGGCGAAAACCCTTTTCCCGGTCGGCCTGGCTCAGCTGCTCGCTGAGGCCTCCCTCGACCTCGCCGGTCTCCACGACGACCCGGCATTTGCCGCAGATGCCCTCGCCGCCGCAGGAGGCGTTGATGTGCACGCCGGCCTCCATGGCTGCCCGGATCAGATTTTCGCCGTCGTCGACTTTGATTTCGCGGTTGTGGGGGATGAATTTAATCGTGTGGGTGGTCATCAATAATATCCTTATCATTGTTTGAGGGTATATTCATAACGGTTCGCGGATCCTTTATCAAGAAAAAGTCCTTCCGCCGCGTTGATCCGGAAATCACCGCAGTGATGGTCCGGACGCGGACTGAATCCGATTCACTTTATCCGCTTGTTGACAATACGGCACATATATTGTAGCGGCTCTAAACTGTTCGCCAATTGCAAACAACGCCGGGAAAATCGGCGCACAATAGGTGGTTTAACGCAAACGCGGGTTTTGGCTGGCTTTTTTCAGGCGGTGTTCATGCTCAATTGGTTGAAGCGCTTCAGCGGCGCCATCGACAGATCCAACGAGGTGGTGGGCCGCGTGGTCTCCTGGGTTGCCCTGCTGCTGGTCTTGGTGGTCTTTACCGATGTGTGCATGCGCTACCTGTTTAAAACCAGCTTTGTTTTCGTACAGGAGCTGGAGTGGCATCTGTTCGCGTTCATTTTTCTGGTCGGCGCCGGCTATACCCTGCTGCACGACGGTCATGTGCGGGTGGATATCATCTATCAGCGCCTGGGCGCCCGGGGCAAAGCCTGGACCAACTTTTTGGGCGTGATTTTTTTTCTCATTCCCGGCTGTCTCCTGGTGATCTTGACCTCCTGGAAATTTGTCAGCAACTCCTTTGCCATGTTGGAGGGCTCCCCGGATCCGGGGGGCATCCCCTATCGCTTCATCGTCAAGGGAACCATGACCGTGGGCTATGTTCTGCTGCTGCTGCAGGGGATTTCCCTGGGCCTAAAGGCATTGATGCAATTGCTGGACGTCGAGGCCCCGGATAAGGAGCCGCGCTGATGGAGTATTTGGCCGCCTGGATGTTTCTGGCCCTGACAATCCTGCTTATGGTCGGGTTTCCGGTCACGTTTACCCTATTGGGAACCTCACTGTGCTTCGGCCTCATCGGCTTCGGCTGGTCATTCTTCAACCTGCTGCCATTGCGCATCTGGGGTGTGATGACCAATGTCACCTTGATCGCCGTACCCCTGTTCGTCTTCATGGGGGTCATGCTGGAACGCTCGGGCCTGGCGGAAGAATTGCTCGACACCATGGGCCTGCTCTTCGGCCGCCTGCGTGGCGGGCTGGCCGTTTCGGTGGTGGTGGTAGGCGCCTTGCTGGGCGCCTCCACCGGTATTGTGGGGGCCACGGTGGTCACCATGGGGCTGCTGGCCGTTCCGACCATGCTGCGCCGCGGTTATCAGAGGGAGCTGGCCACGGGGACGGTTGCCGCTTCCGGCACCCTGGGGCAAATAATTCCGCCGAGTATCGTATTGGTGCTGATCGGTGACATCGTCGGCGTCTCCGTGGGCGATCTCTTCATGGGGGCGGTGCTGCCCGGCATGCTGCTGGTGTCATTGTATGTCCTGTATATCCTGATCATCGCTTGGCTGCGCCCCGAGTGGGCGCCGGCCATCCCCAAAGCCGAATTGGCCGCCATCTCTTTGAAACAGTTGACGGTCCGCATGGCCAAGGCGCTCTTTCCCCCGCTGTTCCTCATGGTGGCCGTGCTGGGATCCATTTTCGCCGGCATCGCCTCACCTACGGAGGCGGCCTCCGTAGGTGCCGTGGGAGCAACGCTGCTGACCATCGCCAGCCGCAAATTTTCCCTGCAGACCCTGCAGGAAGTGATGCAGACCACCGTACGCCTGACCTGCATGGTGTTTATCATCCTCTGCGGGGCAGCTGCCTTTGGTCTCGTTTTCCGCGGCCTGAACGGCGACGGACTGGTGCGTGAGTTTTTGGGTGCCATGGCTCACCGCTACAGCCACAATATGGTGCTGGCCATTGTCATGGCCCTGATTTTCGTGATCGGCTTCTTCCTGGATTTCATCGAAATCACCTTTATTCATGTACCGGTGCTGGCGCCCATCATGATCGAATTCGGGTTCGACCCGGTGTGGTTCTGCATCCTGATCGCGGTCAACCTGCAAACCTCTTTTATGACGCCGCCGTTCGGCTTCTCCCTGTTCTATCTCAAGGCGGTCACGCCACCGGAAATATCCACCGGGGACATCTACCGGGGAATCATTCCCTTTGTCATTGTGCAGATTATCGGTCTGGGCATCGTGGTCCTTTTTCCGCAGTTGGCCACCTGGCTGCCCAAAGTGGTTTTCGGGCGCTGATGTGATTTTTCAATAATAACACGAGCGAGGAGGAGAAGATGAAAAGACGTGATTTTCTGATGAATGCAGGACTGGGAGCGGCTGCGGCTGCAATGGCGACAGCCGGCGTCATTGGCTGTTCGAAAAAAGAGGAGGAACAAAAGGTTGAAGCGCCGGTAGTTAGTACGAAAAAAACCTATAACTGGAGAATGGTCACCACCTGGCCGCCCAAGCTGCCCGTGCTGCAGGACGGCTGCGAGCGGCTGGCCAAGCGCATCGGAGAACTCTCCGACGACCGCATCAACATCCAGGTGTTCGCCGCCGGCGAACTGGTGCCGGCCCTGGAGAGCTTCCAATCGGTCTCCGATGGCACGGTGGAAGTGGGCAGCGGCGCCGCCTATTACTGGGCGGGCAAGGAACCGGCCGTCCAGTGGTTTTCGGCTGTTCCCTTCGGTTTGAACGGTCAGGGCATGAGCGCCTGGTTTTATGGCGGCAATGGATTGAAATTGTGGGAGGAGACCTATGCCCCCTTCAACCTGATTCCCCGTCCGGCAGGCTCCACCGGCGTCCAGATGGGCGGCTGGTTCAATAAAAAAATCGAGACCATCGACGACTTCAAGGGCTTGAAGATGCGGATCCCGGGGCTGGGCGGCAAGGTGCTGGCCAAGGCCGGCGGGACGGTCGTGTTGCTGCCCGGCGGTGAAATCTTTACCTCCCTGGAGCGCGGCGTGCTCGATGCCACCGAGTGGGTGGGGCCCCTGCATGACCTGAGACTGGGCCTCTGGCAGGCTGCCAAGTACTACTACTATCCCGGGTGGCACGAGCCGGGCACCTACCTGGAGTATTTTTTCAACAAGAAGGCCTACGAAAGCCTGCCCAAGGACCTGCAGCATATCATCGACGCCGCCTGTACCGAAACCGAACACTGGGTCCTGGCCCAGTTCGAGGCCCGCAACGGTGAGGCCCTGCAGACCCTGATCAACGAGAAGAAGTCGCAGCTGATCCAGTTCCCCGAGCAGGTCATGATCGACCTGAAGAAGATGTCCGACGAAGTGGTGGCCGAAGAGGCCGCTAAAAGTGCTATTGCCACCAAAGTCAACGATGATTTTAAAAACTTCCAGAAAATCGTCGGTACCTGGGGCAGCGTTTCCGAAACGGCCTACTACAATACCATCCAACCCAAGTTTCCCCTGAAGGGGTAGTCGGCAATTCCGGAAGCCCGGGCTTCCGGCCGCCAACGCAAGACCGACCTACACCATCGGTTTCGGCGATATGCCGGAGCCGGTGGTTTTTTATTTTTTAGCTCATTTTTAGGTGATTGGTTGATCCAATAACGGAGGAAAATGGAAAAGGTTATATGGGAACCTTCAATAATACAGGACGGCGTTGGCCTTTTTGACCATGATCCGTTTTATTCCTTTGGGCAATTCATACCAGTCACCGATGCCTGACGATTCCGTATGGTAAACCAACGCAGCCGTGTGGATCACAAAGTCCAGTACCTGCGGATTAACCGTTTGGCCGTTGAGTTGCAGGGAGACCAGATCGATGCGGGCCGCCCCGTCCCGGGACAGAAAAACGCCCTTGAAATCAAAAATCAGACTTTCGCTCAGCAGTGTCTCCAAGTTGAGCCGCTGTGCATCAAACCGGATTTTGCCGCGGACATGGTTGTTATCCAGCAGGTTCACCGTCAGGCTGTCGCAAACCGGCTCCTTATCCTGTGCCAGACGGTAGGCAATGTATGCGTTGAGCTCATTTTCGGTCACGTCAGCGCTCAGCTCTTGTGTGTCGGACCGAGGGGGGGCCTCTGCGATGGTTCTGAGGATGTGCCTGACCTTGAGCACATCCTTGGTCTTCTGATCGATGGCGCCGATCAGAAGCACGACGCAACATAAAACCGTGATCAAGATACGCCAGTCCAGATAGTTCCTTTTCATCGCTTTGGTTGTCAACCTCCGTGTCGGGTTCAATCCTGCCGCAACGCCGGATGCATCTCCAGCAGCGCCAGCGCGATGGCCAGTTTAGCAGATCGCGCGAACCGGCACAATTGAAGATTCACTGCGGCGCCGATGAGCGGGATCTTTGCTTTGCTTCGACAAACCACGGTCGATGCGAGAGCGACAGCCATTCAGAACCGCAGGGGGTGCCCGACTTGCCGACAAGTGCCGGCAAAAAGGGTTGTAATCCTTTTTGGTCATGGTAGAAAAGGGCGCCACGAGCCCGGTGAACGCAGACAAACAGGACCATTTGTGATCGACAACCAAAAACAGATTGACCAATTTCGCAACCTGCTTAAAACGACCATGCACGGCGACGCCATTGTCTTGCGCCGTGAGCTTGACCGGTTGGTGCGCTCCGGGAAAAAGATGGCCGACGCGGAGA
>JAGTUY010000507.1 GCA_018224455.1 Desulfosarcina sp. | reverse complement strand
GGTGCTGGGCGTCGGCATCAACTGGATCAGGCCGGGGGAGGTGGCGTTTGCTGACCTGCACACTCCGTGATCGATGCGCTCTGCAACGGGGGGAAATCTCTGATCAATTAGACACGATGCTATTGCGAGGCGGCGTTAGCCGCCGCGGCAATCCATGTTTGGTGGGTAGTACCGCGGGGTCCGAACATGGATTGCTTCGTCGCTCCGCTCCTCGCAACAACGCATTTTGATCACAGATTCCCAAGGCGGAAGCTTCGTCGACTTGCCCGGAAAGGCGATGGCGCTTAACCTGTCCGCTATCGGCCCACCCACGTCGCGAAAATACCGCGGCCGCATGTGCAACGGCCCATGCGGCGAGGACTCCGTTTGAGCCTTTTTCGACAGTTTTTGGACACGCTGCTTCACTCGGCCCGCAACCTGGCGCCCATCGTGATTGTCGTTGCGCTGTTTCAACTACTGGTATTCCAGCGCCTGCCCGACGGCCTGGCCGCCATGGTAATCGGGCTGGTCATCGTCGTGTTCGGCGTTGCGCTGTTTCTCCAGGGGCTGGAGCTCGGTATCTTCCCAATCGGGAAAACCCTTTCCAACGAGTTCGCCGCCAAGGGCTCTCTGCCCTGGCTCATGGTTTTCGGTTTCTTCATGGGCTTCGCCACGGTGATTGCCGAGCCGGCGCTGATCGCAGTGGCCCACCAGGCCGAGGTCATCAGCGAGGGCCGGATCGACCCCCTGGTGCTGCGGGGACTGGTGGCGGTGTCGGTGGGCGCTGTGGTGGCTGTCGGCGTCCTGCGCATCATCCTGGGGCTGCCCCTGCACTGGATGATGATCGGCGGTTACCTGACGGTGGTGCTGGTGACCTTCTTCGCCCCGGAGGAGATCGTCGGCCTGGCCTACGACTCCGGAGGCGTCACCACCAACATCGTCACCGTTCCCCTGATCGCCGCCCTGGGCCTGGGCCTGGCGGCCGCCATTCGCGGCCGCAATCCCCTCATCGACGGCTTCGGCCTGGTGGCCCTGGCGGTGATGGTGCCCATGATTACCGTCCAGCTCTACGGCGTGGTGGTCTATACGCTGGGGGAGGCGCCGGACCCCGGCCTGGCCAAAGCCGCGGTACTGGAAGCCGGGGCTGAATCCAAGGTTCCGGAAAGCACCGGCGGCCTGATCAGCGACCTGCTGACCATGGTGCGCG
Source organism: Desulfosarcina sp. (assembly GCA_018224455.1). Classification (GTDB taxonomy): domain Bacteria; phylum Desulfobacterota; class Desulfobacteria; order Desulfobacterales; family Desulfosarcinaceae; genus Desulfosarcina. Next base: position 1,643 of record JAGTUY010000507.1, on the reverse strand, counting down.
ATGTACTGCCCATTATCGCCGTGATCCTGTTCTTCCAGTTTGCAGTGATTCGCAAGCGGATTCCCCGCCTGCCGATTGTCATGTTCGGCTTTGTGATGGTGATCGTCGGCCTCTATGCCTTCGTGGTGGGACTGAAGCTCGGCCTGTTTCCCATCGGCGCGAGCATGGCGGAGCAGCTCATCGCGAAAGATCGCGTGATCTACTTGTACCTGTTCGCTTTCGCCATCGGCTTCGCCACCACCATGGCGGAGCCCGCCTTGATCGCGGTGGGCGATCAGGCCGAGCGGGCGGCCAAGGGGCGGATCAAGGCCGTCGTCATCCGTCTGGTGGTGGCGCTGGGTGTGGCCGTGGGGATCACCATCGGTGTGCATCGCATCATCACGGGCGACTCGATCCACTTGTACATCATCGGCGGCTACGCGCTGGTTATTTTTCTCACCGCGCTGTCCCCGCGCTACATCATTGCCCTGGCGTTCGACCTGGGCGGCGTGACCACTTCCGAAGTCACCGTGCCGTTGATCACCGCCCTGGGCATCGGACTGGCCACCCATATCGAGGGACGCAGCGTGATGATCGACGGCTTCGGCCTGATCGCGTTTGCGTCCATTTTTCCCATCGTGAGCGTGATGCTTTACGCCATCATTGTTGAATTCATAGCGAATAGACGAGGTCTCGAATCATGAAATTTTCTTTACTGGTGGCCATTCTGGCCGAGGAGATGGAGGACAAGGCCGTGGATATCGCCAAAGAGTCCGGCGCCGGTGCCGTGACGATATTCAATGCCAGGGGGATCACGGCCGATACCAAAAAGACGTTCTTCGGCTTGACCTACGAGGGAGCCCAGTCGGTGCTGGGGCTGGTGCTCGAGCGCCGCCTGTCCCTGCACGTTCTGAAAAACCTGACCAAGGAGCTGGATCTGGAGAACGATGAACGGGGAATCGCCTTTACAATACCCCTGGAGCACCTGGGCGGCATCGATACCAGGGAAGTGGCCCAGTTTTCCGAACACCTGAAGGATGAAATCTGAGGAGTACGCCATGAGCAATTCGCAGTCCAGAAAGACCGTCGGGGAAATGATGGTCAAAGACGTCGTTACCATCCCGCCGTTCGCCAAGCTGCGCGAGGCCATCGAGGTCATGCGTGCCCGCAAGGTGAAGTCCCTGGTGGTTGAAAAGCAGTCTCCCTCCGATGCCTTCGGCATGTTGACTTACACCATGCTCCTCCGAACCATCGTGCACGAGGACGGCGACGTCGACCTGGTCAATGTCTACGACGTGGCCGCCAAACCGGCGTTGATCATCCCCCCGCAGCTCGAGGTGCGCCACGCGGTAACCATGATGCTGAACATCGGCGTCAAGCGCCTGGTGGTGACCAACAACAACGAGCTGGAAGGGATCCTTACCATGAACGACATCGTCGGTGCCATCATCGAAAAAATAGACGCGTGACGCCGCACGGGGCGAAGGGTCACCGGATTTCAGCCCCCTGTAGGTCGGGCGCAAGCCCGACAGACCCGCGCAACCCCCCTGTAGGTCGGGCGCAAGCCCGACAATCCGGCTGATTGGTCCTTCACCGTGGCCCGATCCCATTTCTCCCGTCGTTCAGGCTGTAGCGCTCGCGATGCAGGTGTGCATCGGGAACTT
>JAGTUY010000506.1 GCA_018224455.1 Desulfosarcina sp. | reverse complement strand
TTCACAGCCCTGCGGTTGCCGCATGTATACGGCGTTCGAGATCTTTATTTTCGCCAACTGCAAGCCGGTTGCCTGATTCTGCCGGGGCTCGGCAAAAACATCTACACACACCTCCACGTCGCCGATGCGGCCGCGGCCATTATCGCCTGCGCGGAGCGATCCTATTCCGGCATCCTGCCCGTCGGCGATCGCCTGCCCTCCACATGGGCCACATTCCTGGACATCGCCAGGCAGCACTACCCGAATGCCCGCGTACGCCCGTTGCCCCAATGGCTGGCCCTGCTGGCCACGGCCCTGCTGACCCCGTTTCGACGCATTCGCCCCAACCCGGGCCTGGAAACACCGGGTGCCGTGCGCAGCTACAATTTCAATCTCGCCGTCGACCCCGACCTGCTGTGGCAGGATCTCGGCTTGGCACCCCGGTATGGGACCATCCGCGAAGGCATCCCCGCGGCGGTTGCCTCAACACGAGAGGCAGACATCTTGACCACGCGATTGAGATGAGAAAACAGGATATGTGGAACACCGCGTTGCATCCAGCCTATTCAAATGCGAGTTGCTGGATAGCGAGATAATGCGTGATTTCGTTTTTTTCATTGTGGATAGGGGCAATTTTCCATTGCATGATAAACTCTGAGCCATCCTTGCGATAGTTGATGGCACGTCCATGAAATACCTTGCCATGGGAAATATCCATGTTCAATTGATCGATGACCTCCATGTCTGTTTTTGGCCCTTGCAAAATAGATGGAGATTTTCCCATCACCTCATGCGGTCTGTAACCGGTCAGCTCGCAGAACGCCGGGTTGACGTATATAATCGGATAACCCGGCCCTGCTTCGGAAATGATGATCGAGTTGTAGGACTCATCCATGGACGCCTCCAGCAGGCGCTTCATGATATACCGATAGTTTTCATCTTTATCAAAAATCTCAAAAATATCATTTTCCGGTTTCATTGGCTTGCCTCCTTAAACGATGTGGTTGATTGACGGATATGTGATGGCAGGGGTGCGGCAACAAGGGATCAATCGAACATGAAGGCCACCGAGGCGGCCCCCAACCCGGCACTGGCCCCGATCACCGGTGAGATGTTGACTTCGGCCACCGGGGGTTTGCCGGTAAGTGCTTTCATTTGCCGCGCATACCAATCGGCCGCCGGCCGGTTGTTGGCATGCATGATGATGTAGTTCCAGATGGGCCTGTTCCGGCCGGTGCGCTTGACGTGCGCCATGACCTTTTTCATGTTGGCCTTCTGGCTGAAGGTTTTACCGAACACCATTGAGTTTCCATCGGCATCCATTGACACAATCGGATTGAGGTTGAGTAGATTGGCCAACAGGCCTTTCAGCGGCGAGACGCGCCCCCCTCGAACCATGTATTTCAATGTGCTGACGCTTACCAGGATGCGCGTGTCGTCAACCCATCGGGCGGCCTGGCCAACAATCGCGTCAAGGGCTGACCCCTTTTCAATCGCCCGGGCGATGCGCAGCACAATCAACCCCAGCGCACCCGAGACGTTTTTGGAATCGATGACACGGATGGGATTTCCGCTCGCACGGCTGATCGTTTCTGCGGCCTTGCAGCTGCTGAAATAGGTCCCGCTGAATTTGGCGGTCAGGTGAACCGCGATAATCGCATCGTAATGCGCCGTGAGAAACGTGTACAGATTCCTGAAGGCCATTTCGTTCACCTGGGCGGTTTTGGGGTAGCTGCCGCCTTCACCGATGCGCCGATAGAACTGGTCGGGCCGCATGGTTATCTTGTCCAAATAGTGATTGTCACCGAAGTAGATGTTGATGGGCAGCATGTGGATCTGATAGTCGTCGATCAAGGTCGCTGATAGGTCGCACGCCGAATCGGTGACCAGGGCAATCTTCCATTTGCGGTCATAGATGACTTGGCTTTGCCTGAGCATGTCGTCGGCTTTTTGATAGGTGATGGTTCCGTAATCGCCAAGCATGTCAAACAGTCGGTCGGGATGGCTGGTGTGCACATGTAGACGGCTTGCTTTGGCTGCACCGGCAACCACTACGGAATCGCCGTGGGCCAGCAGGATCTCGGACAGGCGGCTGTGATCCAGCGATACATCGCGCATGACCGCCTCCGCGCAAAAGCGGAACGCCACCTCCTGCGGAACAAGGCTTTCCATGGGCATTCGATCCGCTAAATTATCATGTAGGGGGGGGGCGGTGGTCGATTTGACGAGATGGCGGATATTATTTTTACGGATACATTCAATTATGCCGTCAATAAAGTAGACGAACGCACCGGCGCCGGCATCGACGACGTTGGCCTTGGCCAGGACGTCCAGCTGAAGTGGGGTCTCAGCCAACGTTTTTTCGAGGATACCCTTCGAGTCGATAAACAGCTGGCCAAAATCGTCGATTCGGTGCCGCTTCGCGTCGATGAAGTCGGCCCAGGCGCGGACGATGGTCAGCAGGGTGCCTTCCACCGGGTCCGCCACTGCCTGGTAGATGTATCGCACCGCATTTTTTACACTTGCAGAAAACGATTCAATCGAAATACTGGAACACGCGGTGGTTTCACTGCTGACGCCGAAGAGGAACTGTGAGAAGATGATGCCTGAATTGCCGCGCGCGTTGAGCAAGGCCGTCTCGGCAATCCGGTCGAGCATCCGTTTGTAAGGCCGCTCCGGTCTTACCGATTCGACGACACAGGTTAGGGTAAAGGCCATGTTGGCCCCGGTGTCACCGTCTTTGACGGGAAAAACATTGATCCGGTTCAACCGCTCCTGGTTGGCAACAACCTTCCGGGTGCCGGCCAGGAACATGTAGTATAACCATCGACCATCAATTTCTCTCATAGGACGGGTCACTTTTCTACCATCGGGTTGATTAAGAGATGTCCATGACGGTAACCGACACATCACGCAACGCGTCCCCCCGCCGCACCTTGAGATTGATCGGCTTGCCGATCTCGGAGGCCTGCAGGTGCTGAACGAAATCGGCCATGTTGCCGATCGGTTTTCCCTCCACGGCAACAATGATATCACCGAGGAGTTGCCTTCGGTAATCGATTCCCTCCAATCCGGCGCGCTGGGCTTCCGAAGAGGGCACCACACGGTCAATGACCACCCCGGCTACGCCGAGGCTAGCGGTGGCTTCCTCATCCAAGACAACGATTCCGATTCCAGGCCGAGGGAACTTCCCCTTGGCGATGAGCTGTGGAACCACTTTGCTGACCACGTCCACCGGCACGGCGAACCCGATTCCGGCTGAACTGCCGGAGCCGGAAATAATGGCCGTGTTGACGCCGATCAACCGGCCACTCGAGTCAATCAGCGGCCCCCCGGAGTTTCCCGGGTTGATGGCCGCGTCGGTTTGAATCACGCCGACCACATCGCGCCCGGTAGCGGTGGGCAGCCGCCGATCAAGGGCGCTGATAACACCGGTGGTCAGTGTGCGTGAAAGGCCGAATGGATTGCCGATGGCCAGCACGCTCTGCCCTACTTGCAAGTTGTCTGATGCCCCCACCGGGATCGGTTGGATGGTAGACAGGGGGCGTCGCAGTCGGATGACCGCCAGGTCGTAATCGGGTGCACCGCCGACATAGGTGGCGTCGATGGCTTCACCGCTATCCAGGCGCACCTGGACACGACGGGCACCCTCGATGACATGAAAATTGGTTACCACATGTCCGCTGCTGTCCCAGAGAAAGCCGGATCCGGCTCCCTGACGGACTTCCCGCGTACCGAAGAATCCGGCCACCGCGTTTTCGGTAAAGATGTAAACCACTGACGGGGCAGCCGCGTTGAAAATGGAGATGGTTGTTTGTTCAATGTCCGCCAGACTCCCCCGCGGCGTAATTGCGCGGGTATAACCGGCGATGCGTCGGTTTTCATCGGCGTCGCGATTCCAGAAGAAAAAAATCGCGGCAACGGTCAACGCAATGATGATGAGAAACGTGGCGCGGTTGATTCGCTGCATGCTGAATGGCTCCTATTTTCAAAAGCGATTCAAGACAAGGAACCGGGCGTTCACCCAACGGCTCAACACTTGATATCCATCAAATCGGTTGCCTGTCAATGTCAGGCCGCCATTTTTTGTTGTGTAACCCCAGTCTTGGTGCTGTCGTCCATGGTTTTGGCGAGGTTGACTGATTTGGCCAAATCGATCAACGCATCGCCTTTAATGACTTCATCTTTCAGCAGCCGGCCGACCGTAGCCACCAGCAGGTCCCGGTTGGCTTTCAGAATCGTTAGGGCCACATCGTACTGATTCTCGATGATACGCCTGACTTCCGCGTCAATGGTTTTGGCGGTTTCATCGCTGTATTGACCGCCGGCATCACCCATTGCACCCAGAAAAGCCGGCCGCTGCTGGTTGGCGAAGTATACCTGCCCCACGCGCTCGCTCATGCCGTACTCCTTGACCATGCTGCGGGCAATATCGGTGGCGCGGGAAAGATCGTTCTGGGCGCCGGTGGAGATGTCGTTGAAAATGAGGGCTTCGGCCGCCCTGCCGCCCAAGAGCGTGGCAATGCGATTTTCAAGTTCGGTCTTGCGCATTAAAAAGCGGTCCTCCGTCGGCACCTGCATGGTGTAACCCAGAGCGGCAATGCCCCGGGGAATGATCGATACTTTCCGCACCGGATCGGTTCCGGGCAATGCCATGGCCACCAGCGCGTGCCCCAGTTCGTGGTAAGCGACGATCTCCTTCTCCTCAGAATTGATCAGCCGGTTTTTCTTTTCCAAACCGGCTACCACGCGTTCCACCGCCTCTTCCACGTCGGCCATGTTGATACACGATTTGTCACGTCTGACTGCCAACAGCGCCGCTTCGTTAACCAGGTTGGCCAGGTCTGCGCCGACCATACCCGCAGTCATTGCCGCGATTTTTTCAGGATCGATATCCGTGCCGGTTGCGACTTTCTCCAGATAGATCTTAAGGATGTCCACCCGCCCGGTTTTGTCTGGGCGATCGACGAGCACCTGGCGATCGAAACGACCGGGTCTCATGAGCGCTGGATCCAATATCTCGGGGCGATTGGTGGCAGCCATCAAAATGACGCCGACGTTGGCATCGAAACCGTCCAATTCCACGAGCAGCTGATTCAAGGTCTGCTCCCGCTCATCGTGACCCCCTGCCATACCGATACCACGGGCTTTGCCCAGCGCATCCAACTCGTCGATGAAGATGATGCAAGGCGCCTTCTCTTTGGCCTGTTTAAACAGGTCGCGCACCCTGGCTGCGCCCAGTCCCACAAACATTTCGACAAACTCGGAACCGCTAAGGCTGAAAAATGGCACTCCGCTCTCTCCGGCTACCGCTTTTGCCAGCAGCGTTTTCCCGGTGCCCGGCGGACCGACAAGCAGCGTACCGCGTGGGATCTGCCCACCCAAACGCGTGTAGCGCTGCGGCTCTTTTAGAAAGTTGATCACTTCTTCCAATTCCTGCTTGGCTTCATCTACACCGGCAGCGTCGTCGAAGCGAACCGATACTTCATCATCAACGTATATTTTGGCTTTGTTTTTGCCGATGGTCATAAAACCGGACTGCTGTTGGAAACGGCGCATCATGAAGACCCAGATTCCAAATAGAAAATCGATGTTGTTTTTTCATGTCAACCCCCTCAAATGGTTGGGCCTATCAGTCGTTTAACAGGCCAGCGGCATCAGATCCGTATCACACTCATCGCTGTCACCGATTTCCGTCGGGGAGACGCCGCTACCCGACGGGTTGCCGGCAGGTGGGTCGGCGAACGCCTCGG
>JAGTUY010000505.1 GCA_018224455.1 Desulfosarcina sp. | reverse complement strand
GCCTTAGTTTTTTGGGTTTCGGCGTACCGCCCCCCCACGCCACATGGGGTAACATTTTGTCTGACGGCAAGGCCTTTATTTTTGACGCCCCCTGGCTGACCTTCGCTCCGGGCGTGGTTATTTTAATTGTGGTGCTGGCATTTAACCTGTTCGGCGAAGGGATGCGAGATATACTTAACCCGAAACTTCGTGAACGCAATTAGAAATGGATCAACCAAACGATATACTGCTTTCCGTGGAAAACCTGCAGGTCCACTTTATTGGCGACGGACCCGTGGCCCGGGCGGTGGATGGCGTGGATTTTATCGTCCGCCGTCAGGAGACGGTCTGCATCGTAGGGGAATCGGGCTGCGGCAAGACGGTGACGGCCCTGGCCATTTTGGGATTGCTCAAGCAGCCTCCGGCATCAATTGCCGGCGGCCGAATCACTTTTGACGGTCGATCCCTTTTGGATCTGCCGCAGGATGAATTGCGCGCCCTGCGGGGCAAACGCATCGCCATGGTTTTTCAGGAGCCCATGACCTCCCTAAACCCGGTGTTTACCATCGGCGACCAGATCGGCGAGGCGGTGTTGGTCCATGAACCGGTGTCGGCGGAGGAGACCCGTTGCCGTACGATCCAGCTTTTGGACGATGTGGGCATTGTCGACCCGCAGCGGCGCGTAGGCGATTATCCCCACCAACTCAGCGGCGGCCAGCGCCAACGGGTGATGATCGCCATGGCGCTGGCCTGTGAACCGGACCTGATTATCGCCGACGAGCCCACGACCGCCCTGGACGTCACCGTGCAAGCTCAGATTCTGCGTCTGCTGAAAAACCTGAAGCAGGAAAAAAACATGGCCATCCAATACATCACCCATGACCTGGGTGTGGTGGCGGCCATTGCCGATCGGGTCTACGTGATGTATGCCGGCGTGGTGGTGGAACAGGGCCCCACCGGCATCATTTTCGGACAGGCTAGGCACCCTTATACCATAGCGCTTCTGAAGGCACTGCCCACCAAAAAAAAGCGCGGCCTGCGGCTCTACAACATTCCGGGCAATGTCCCCCATCCGGCATACCGGCCCAGGGGATGCCCGTTTCATCCGCGCTGCCAATACCGTGAACCACCTTGCGAAAACGCGGTTCCCGCCCTTTGCAGCTATGGTGAGGGGCACAAAGCCCGCTGCCCAATCCTTTTTGCCGGCCGTGGTCGGGCACAGGAGGCGCGCGAATGACCCCATCCGCCACACCCCTGCTTCGAATAGCGGCGCTGAAAAAATACTTTCCGGTTCGACGCGGCCTTCTTCAGCGGGTGGGCGGCTATGTGCGGGCGGTGGATGGCGTGGACCTTGACATTCAAGCCCGCCAGACGCTGGGCCTGGTGGGCGAAAGCGGTTGCGGCAAATCCACAGTGGCGCGTCTGATTCTGAGGCTGCTGGATCCCGACGGCGGCACCGTTCAGTTCGACGGCCGGGAGATCACCGCGCTGAACGAGCGTGCGTTCAAACCGCTGCGCAAACAGATTCAAATGATCTTCCAGGACCCGTATAGTTCTCTCAATCCGCGCATGACCGTGGCCCAATCCATATGCGATGGTGTTCGCATGGCGGGCGTCAAAGACAAATCCGACCAGCGGAAACGGATTCGACAATTGCTGGATATGGTGGGCATGCCGGCGGCCAGCGCCGCTCGCTATCCCCATGAATTCAGCGGCGGCCAACGCCAACGGGTTGGCATCGCCCGTGCGCTAAGCGTCTCTCCCCAACTGATCCTTTGCGACGAGCCCATCTCGGCGCTGGATGTCTCCATCCAGGCCCAGATCATCAACCTGCTCAAAGATCTTCAGGAAGAGCTGGGGTTAAGCTACCTCTTCATCTCCCATGACCTCAACGTGGTCAGTTACATTTGCGATCACGTCTGTGTGATGTATCGAGGCCGTATTGTGGAATCAGCGCCGGCAATTGAGCTGTTCGATCATGCCTGCCACCCCTATACCCTTAACCTGTTGGCCGCCGTTCCCGAAACCACGGAGGTTGGGTGGTCACCCCAGGTGGGGGCCGAATGGCAGCGCGCACCGCTGCCGGATGGGTGTGCCTTTAGCGATCAATGCCCCGACTACGATGATGATTGCATGCATGAATCGCCCGCCATGGTCAAGGTGGGCGATGGTCATCATGTGCGCTGCTGGAATGCGTCAGGACGCCATTGTTCTACCACCATCCTACGGGAGAAATGATAGATGGAATTGGTGTCATCAGAGTCCGGTCGTCGGGTTGTCGGCCACCTCGTCGGGCGGTGCTGTGGATGAGGCGATGCGTGTCGACGCATCTGCCATGGCGTCAGGTCTGGTTGGCAATGGCGAACAAACCGCCATCAGATGGTTTCGCGTCGCATCGGTGGTGCAAACGATCAGGCTGGTGTCGCGATGGTTAAGGGCGATAAGCAGTTCCCGGTCCCGATCGTAAATGTCCTCCCTGAAATTCACCGCTCCATCCGCATCCACCCAGGCGGTAAAATAAACCAGGTGTACCGGGATGGGGTCGTCAAGCACCACGGTTTGCCGCCGTCCATTCATCATGGCGGCTTCCAGCCGAGAGAGGGTCCAGCCCTGGCCGTCCAACAGGTATTGGGCCAGGTCCAGGGGCGTTTCGACCCGTATGCATCCGGAGGAAAAATGTCGTTCCTGCCGATTGAATAGGGCTCTGCCGGGGGTGTCGTGGATGTAGACGCTCTGGGGGTTGGGAAACATGAATTTGATGCGCCCCAGTGCGTTGACATCCGAGGGATCCTGCCTGAGGCGGTAAGGGAAATGATTCGCCGACAAGTTCTCCCATATGATGCCTGCCGGATCCACTTCGCGGGCCTGACGATCCCAGCTGTCAAATACCCGGATGCCCTGTCGGGTCAGATATTCCGGGTCGCTGACGACCTTGGGCAGGATATCTCTGCGAGCAATTTTTCGAGGGATGTTCCAATAGGGATTGAACTCGAGGTAGGTCATCCGGCCGGACAGGGCAGGGGTCTGGCGGCGTGACTTGCCGACGATGGCGCGCATGCGCCTGACCATCCAGTCCCCCTCCATCACGGCCAGCGTATAATCGGGGATATTGACCAGCAGGTACCGCTTACCGAAACTGTCCGGATACCATCGCCATCGCTCCATGTTGAGCTGCAGTGCAAGGATGCGCGCTTCAACGGAAACGGAGAGCGCCGCCAGGGTTTTTTTGCCGACGACGCCGTCGGCAACGAGCCCATGACGATACTGAAACCGCATGACTGCTGTTTCCAGCCCCCGGTCATAATTGTCGTTGTCAACCGGCAGGCCGCTGCTCAAGTCGCCGGACAGGGCCAGTCGGTTGCGCAGCGCCGACACCCGGGGGCCCCGGTCTCCCAACGTCAACGAGGGGCCCGGCGCGATGGCCGGCCATCCCCCGGTTTCGCGGATGTGATCATATCGCTTCAAGGCGGATCTCAGGCGTCCATAGGCTTTTTGCTTGGGCCGCAGCGCTTCAATGAATGCGGTCAATCGATCTTCCTTTACGGCAGCGGCCAGTTCGGCAGGCAGATCGCTTCCCGGCGTTGGCTGATCGGCAACGCCCATGTGGGCAAGTGTTTGCGGTGCAATGCGACCCTGTTCCAAATGGATGGCGTACTTGAGCATCACGGCGGTCAGGGCCACATCCATCTGGACATATTGTTTCGGGTAGGAAAGGCGGACCTCATGGGAGAATGAAGCCGCATCCTTTAAAGGCGGTACCAGTGCCGGCACAAGATAGTCGTCCGGCCGAAGACCGTCACCGGCGGATCCCATGATGGCCCTCCAGAGAATTTTCCCCTGCGACCGCAATCCGTTTGCATCCACCCATACCGGCTGATAGTCGACCATGCGGTAGAAGCGTGCCACGGGAGCCAGCGGGTTGCCGCCCGCCGCATTCGACGGTTGATCATCGAGGTGTGCCATCGGTGTCAGCCATGCCAGCAGCTCGTTCTCAGCGGCCGGCTGGATTGGCTCCGCCGCCGCCATGGTCGGCAGTTGACAGAGCG
>JAGTUY010000504.1 GCA_018224455.1 Desulfosarcina sp. | reverse complement strand
AAATACATACAATCTCAGCTTGGTCATTCATCGCCCACGGTGACATTGAACGTATATGCCCACCTGATGAGTCCGGTCAATCAGGAGTCGGCTTGTCGGTTGGAAAAGAGCATTTTTCCGGCATACGGTAGCAATTTGGTAGCAAAAAGTTGATAAATGAAACTAACCATTCCCACCATTTCCCGTCAATCATGTATTCACACGCACCCATGCCCCCAGATGCCCATAAAAAAAGGGTTAACAAGTCTCAATGCTTGTAAACCCTTATTATTCGTGGTGGGCGATACTGGATTTGAACCAGTGACTTCCACCGTGTGAAGGTGGCACTCTCCCGCTGAGTTAATCGCCCGAAAAGTGATCTTACATATAGAAGGGCGGGGCTCGTGAAGTCAAGCGTTTTTTCTTTCGGTCGCTAACCGGCAAAGATGCTCTGATTCACGACCGCTCGACGATAAACCAAGGGTTGAGAAGGTTCTCTTTGTTATAGGCCAGGACGCTGCCGTCATCATGGCGAACCACCTTCGCGCCGCTGGCAACGGCGATGGCCTGACCGGCTGCCGTATCCCACTCCATCGTGGGACCCAGCCGGGGGTAGATGTCCGCCCGGCCTTCGGCCACCAGGCAGATTTTCAGGGAACTGCCCGACGAGATGAACGCCACGTCGCCATGCTTTTGCCGCATGGCTTCCACGTAGGCGTCCAGTTCCGGCGTGGCGTGGGAGCGGCTCCCCATGATCGTAAAGGGTCGGTCTTTCTCCCGTTGCAGGGGCATCCGAACCGCATTGTTCATTATCGATTCCATACCGCCAGTCTCGCCGGGTGGCCTTTCGCCGACCCCACCCTGTTGACCGGCATCGATCTTGAAAGCGCCCAGTTGGCGATCGGCAAAGTAGAGGGTGTCGCTCACCGGGACATAGATCACCCCCATGGTGGGCGCCCCCGCTTCCGCAAGGGCAATGTTCACCGTGAATTCTCCGTTGCGCTTGATGAATTCCTTGGTGCCGTCCAGTGGATCGACGATCCACATGCGCGGCCATTGCCTGCGTTCCGCAAAGGGGATGTCGCGCCCCTCCTCGCTGAGCACGGGAATGCCGAAGCCGTTGATATCCGCCTTGATGATGGTGTGGGCGCGGCGGTCTGCCAGTGTGAGCGGAGAGTTGTCCGCTTTCTTCTCCACGCCCATGTCGGCTGAATCATACACCTCGAGGATGGCCTTGCCCGCCTTGACGGCGCTGACAATGGCGGTTTGCAGCCATAACGTTCGTTTTTCTGTCACTGGATCACCTTTCTTGTTTTTCGCCCGGATGGACCGCATGCAGCTTCACCGGCACTGACAGGCCGTTGAGATCGGCTGAGAATGAACGGACCACCGACACCCGGGACCTGACCTTGTCGATCACCGGCTCGGAAACAACCGTTTCCCCTTCTGCTGACTCTCCCTGAATTCGCTGGGTGTAATACGTCTCCAGCAGCGACTCCCTGATTTTCTGCATGCGAATGGCCTCCTGAGGGCAGCCGGTAGCGCACACCCCGCATCCCCGGCACAGCCTTGTCTCGATGACGGGGGGCGGCGGCTGCACGCCTTTTTTCTTTTTCACCTGGGAGATGGCGTCAAAGGGGCAACGGCGCACACAGCGTCCGCAGCCGTTGCATGGTTCCGGCGATAATTGAGCCCGGTAGCGGCTCAGCGGCCAGATTTTCTCTGCGTCGAGAACCCTGGCCAGTTGGTGGGGAAAGCAGCAGTCATTGCAGCAGTTGCACAGGGCACCATCGACCCGGCCCTGACGGTCCACGGCCAGTTCGGCGCTTTGCATGAGGCCCTGCCGGTTGGCCTCCTTCACGACGGACAGGGCCCGTTCCCGTGATATCTCCCAACCAATGTTGCGCGGGTTGGAAAAGCGGATGCAGGTCAGCTGTGGCTGGTTGCATCCGCGCACCATGGCCCTGCAGTTGCACGGCCACAGGTAGAAGTGCCCGATGCGCGCAAACAGGCGGGCCACTTCTTCCATCAGCAGGTATTCGGGGCAGGCTTCAGCCACGGGTCTCGGGTGGCCGGCCTTGAGCGAGGCCACCGTGCCGTGGTGTCTCGCCGTATAGTAAGCCAACTCCCATCGGTTCAACCGTTTTTGGATATCCTCCGGCAGGTCCTGCCATCCTTCGAACAGGGCCCAGCTTTCAAAGCGCACGTGGAAATCCGCCGGGGCGATCCGACCGTCGTCCAGACGCCGCAGGACCCCGCGTCGCCAGGCACGCTCAAGAAAGCGGTCACTCATTTCCGCGCCGCGCTTTTGGTGGACTTCATCGGCCGTCATCGGCTTCCCGTTCAGGGCTGTCAGCAGGTCAATTTCCAAAGGCGTGTAGAACCGGCTGATCCACGGTTCGAGAAATGCCGGTATTCCACAGATGTCAAACAGTTCGTTCATGGGTGTTGCGGTTCCGCTGTTAAGGGTGGTAAAAAATCGGGGGCTGGCTAAAACCAGGCACGCCTCAATTGGCTTCACTTTTAGCACATTCCGTAATATGATGTCACATCAACGGCCAGCGACGGACGTCCGCCATGATCGAAATTTTACAGGCTACAACCCCTTCCCAGATCCAGACCATTCGAAATCTGTTCCGCGAATACGAGGCGTTTCTGAAGGTGGACCTTTGCTTTCAACGCTTCGAGGAGGAACTGGCAAGCCTGCCCGGCAAGTACGCACCCCCGCAGGGTGTCCTGCTGCTGGCATCAGCGGCCGGACTGGCGGCTGGATGCGCAGCCATGCGGCCATTGACTCAAGGGGTTTGCGAGATGAAACGGCTCTATGTGGCCCCCTCCTATCTGGGCCGGGGCTTAGGCAAAGAACTGGCCTTGAGGGTGATCGAAAGGGCCCGGACCGCCGGTTATGCGAGTATGCGCCTGGATACCCTGGAAAAATTGCAGCCGGCCCTTTCCCTTTACACCGGCCTTGGTTTTCAGACGTGTCTGCCGTACTACAAGAATCCGCTCTCCGGCGTCATATACATGGAAAAGGCGCTTTGATGCCTGTTGTCCATCGGCGACGGCATCCTTATGGGTTGGCCTTTTCGTATCGGCGTCGCCCGTCCTCACGGGCCGCCTGAACGTCCTGGCGGCAGATGTCGGCTTTTCGGCCGGACCAGAACATGGCCTCCTCCAGATCCTTGCCGTAAACCCCGCACCACATCAGACCGGACATGGCTCCGGTCCCCGCCGGGTTAATTCTCAGTGCAGTGAGAAATGCGCGCTTTGCACCCGTATAGTCCTTGTTGCGGTAAAGTGCCCAGCCGTATAGATCGTGGGCAATGAATGATTCCGGTGCCTCGGCGACCGCCTGCTTAAATGGCGATACATCCAGGGGGCCGTCGCCCCCATAGGCAGAGTAGATATAAAACCCTTCCAGCGCCCGGCCCGCGGCGTCCAGACCTGCACGGCCGAGGGTTTCGGGCCACAGCGCTGCCTGAACCTGCGCTTTCGGCATGGGCCGGCCTGTGGATTCCAGCCATTTCATCAATTGGGTGCGAAAAGCGATCAGCCCGTCGTCAATGGAGACCGGCAGCTCGACTGGCGGGTGGCGGACATCCGGTGCCTGTCCGTCGAAAAAGTGAAGGCGTACCGATGAGTCTGAATAATTGCCGAAGAGCCACAAGCGTACCTGCTGAGACCGGCTGACCCGAAACAAATCCAGTGTGTCGGCCGCATCGCGGATATAGCGCTGCAAGGCGGCCTTTTCCGGAAAGATCTTTTTTACCCGCCAGCCAAACCACATTTCCTCGAGGCCGGTGTGCAGGGCCAGGACGTTTCCCAGGAGAAAATGAAGGGCCAGGCCGGTACCGTCAAACGAACTTCTGTTCTCGGCTCGAAAAGGCAGTACGATGCATTGGTCGGTTGGGGATTGGACCATGGAGAACCTCCGATTTGATCCCCTACCACATTCGGCGGACCATTGAAATAGGGGGTCAACGGCCGAATCGGGTTTCTTGACGTAAGTGCCTTTGCCCTGGATCCGCTGCTGCTTGATGAACAGGCACTTGGACGTGGACGGTGGTCGGGCTGGCGCTCAAGGTGTCATTGTTGTATAGTGAACTTATTAAATGTATATGCAAGCTATCCGGCTTTTAAAACGAGGAGTTGCCATGTCGACTCATATTGATGCCTCCGAGGCCATGAAAATTCATCTGGACGACCCCTTGCCGCAGATGCCTGATTTCCGCCCCGGTATCCGCCGCGCGCCGGACCGGGGTTTACGGCTCAGCCGGAGCCAGGCCGCGGTGGCCCTGAAAAATGCCCTTCGCTACGTGCCCGTCAAGCATCACGCCGCCCTGATTCCCGAGTTTCTGGCGGAGCTGAAAACCCGCGGGCGCATTTATGGCTATCGCTTTCGTCCCCAGGGTGAGATCCGGGCCCTGCCCATCGGGCAGTATCGGGGCAACTGCCTGGCCGGTCGGGCCTTCCAGCTGATGATGGACAATAACCTGGATTTGGACGTGGCCCTTTACCCATACGAACTGGTCACCTATGGTGAGACCGGCAGCGTCTGCCAGAACTGGATGCAGTTTCGGCTGATCAAAAAATATCTCCAGGCGCTCACCGACGACCAGACCCTGGTGGTCCAGTCCGGCCACCCCTTGGGGTTGTTCCGCTCCGGCCCGAACACCCCCCGAACCATCATCACCAACGGCTTGATGGTGGGGCTTTATGACAATCCGGACGACTGGGAGATCGCCGCCCAGATGGGTGTTTCCGCCTACGGGCAAATGACCGCCGGCGGCTGGATGTATATCGGCCCCCAGGGCATCGTCCACGGTACTTACAATACCCTGCTGGGGGCCGGCCGCAAAATGTGCGGTGTCCCGGCCGACGGGGATCTGTCCGGTCTGCTTTTTGTTTCCTCGGGACTCGGGGGCATGAGCGGCGCCCAGCCCAAGGCCGCCGAGATTGCCCGGGCCGTGTCCGTGATTGCCGAAGTGGACGGATCACGCATAGCGACCCGCCACCGGCAGGGGTGGGTGAACATGGCTTCCGCCGACCTGGCCGAGGTTTTCAAAACGGCCATTGCGGCAAAGCAAGAAAAGCGGGTTCTCTCTATCGCCTACCACGGCAATGTGGTGGACCTTCTGCAATATATGGTTGACCATGACATTCCCGTCGATCTGCTCTCGGATCAGACCTCTTGCCATGTGGTCTACGACGGCGGCTATTGTCCCCAGGGTGTCAGTTTCGAGGAGCGCACCCGTCTGCTGGCCGAGGATCGTCAATCGTTTCGCCGGCTGGTGGATGCCAGCCTCAACACGCACATAACACTCATACGGAAGCTTTCCCAACGGGGCACCTATTTCTTCGACTACGGCAACGCCTTTTTGAAAGCCGTCTTCGACGCCGGGGTCACGGATGTGGCCCGCAACGGCAAGGATGTGAAGGATGGATTCGTATTCCCTTCTTATTTCGAGGACATCATGGGGCCCATCTTCGACTACGGCTATGGGCCCTTCCGATGGGTCTGCCTCAGCGGTGACCCGCAGGACCTGGAAAAAACCGACCGGGCGGCCATGGCCTGCATCGATCCCGACCGTCGTCCCGAGGATCGCGACAACTATGTGTGGATCCGAGATGCCGGCAAGAACCGGCTGGTGGTGGGCAGCCAAGCCAGAATTCTCTACCAGGATGCACAGGGACGCATGCACATCGCCCTGACCTTCAATGCCATGGTGAGAAATAAAGAAGTGGGGCCCATCATGCTGGGTCGTGACCACCACGACCCCGGCGGCACCGATTCGCCGTTCCGGGAGACCGCCAACATCACCGACGGCAGCAACGTCACCGCAGACATGGCCACCCATTGCTTTGCGGGAAACGCCGCCCGGGGCATGTCCCTGGTGGCGCTGCACAACGGCGGGGGGACCGGCATCGGCAAGGCCATCAACGGCGGTTTCGGCCTGGTTTTAGATGGCAGCCGACGGGTGGACGGCATTATCCATTCGGCCATGAACTGGGACGTCATGGGTGGGGTCGCCAGGCGGAGCTGGGCCAGAAATCCCAATGCCATCGGTGTGGCCGCCGCCTACAACCAGGAGAATGACAACGGCGATCAGATAACACTCCCCTTTCTGGCCGACGATGATGCGGTGGATGCGGCGGTGGATGCGTGGTTTGCCCAAAAACAGGGAGAAGATCAGCGACCATGAAACCATTGCTTCTGGATAAAGAGAACCTAACGATTGACGACCTGGTCACCGTGGCTCGATCAACCAGGGAGGTTGGTGTGTCCGCGGCCGGAGAAGGCCGGGTGGCCAGAACCAGCGCCCTGATCGAGCGCTGGGTGAAGGAAAAGCGGGTGATCTATGGCATCACCACCGGGTTCGGGGCTCTGTGCAACGTCATCATTTCCGAGAAAGACACGCGCCGGCTGCAGGAGAACATTCTGATGAGTCATGCCGCCGGCGTAGGCAACCCGCTGCCCGAGACGGTGGTCCGTGCCATCATGGCCCTTCGGGTCCACGACCTGTGCATGGGTTATTCCGGCTGCCGTATGGAGACCATTCGATATCTGCTGGCTTTCCTCAATCACGGGGTGACGCCGGTGGTGCCAGAGAAGGGCTCGGTGGGAGCCAGTGGTGATCTGGCGCCCACGGCCCACCTGGGCCTGGTGCTCATTGGCAAAGGTGAGGCGTTTTATCGGGGAAACCGCATTCCGGGCGCTGCGGCACTGGATCAGATCGATCTGGTCCCGCTGGCCCTTGCTGCAGGAGAGGGGCTGGCCCTGATCAACGGCACCCAGGTGATGACCGCCATCGGCGCCCTGGTGGTCAACGACGCGGTGCGCCTGTCCAAAATGGCGGACATCGCCTGCGCCATGACCCTGGAGGTCCTAATGGGCTCCAATGGCGAGTTTGACCCGCGCATCCACCAGGTTCGTCCCCATCCGGGTCAGCAGGTTACCGCGGACAACATGCTGCGACTGACCGAAGCCAGCGAGATCATTACGTCTCACGAAGGCTGCGCCCGGGTTCAAGACGCCTACACGCTGCGCTGCGCGCCCCAGATCCACGGGGCCAGCAAGGATGCAGTCGCCCACGCCCGGCGGGTCATCGACATTGAAATCAATTCAACCACCACAAACCCGCTGATATTCCCGGATACCGGGGAAGTGCGGCTGGGAGGCAATTTCCACGGCCAGCCCGTGGCCATGGCTGCTGACTACCTCTCCATGGGGCTGGCGGAGCTGGGCAGCGTTTCCGAGCGGCGCATCGAGCGGCTGGTCAACCCGCAACTCAGCGAACTGCCCGCCTTTCTGATCAACCATGGAGGGATCAACTCCGGATTCATGATCGGTCAATATGCCGCCGCTGCCCTGGTGTCGGAAAACAAGGTACTGGCCCACCCGGCCTGCGTGGACTCCATACCCACCTCCGCCAACAAAGAGGATCATGTCAGCATGGGCACCATTGCCATTCGCCAGAGCCGGGAAATTCTCACCAACGTGGAGAGCGTCATCGCCATCGAACTGCTTTGTGCGGCCCAGGCCTATGACCTGCTCACCGAAACGCGCCAATTGGTTGCCGGCAAGGGCACCCGTGAGGCCTACCGGGTGATCCGTCGTCATGTGCCCTACATGGCTCAGGACCGGGAGCTGTACAAGGATATTGAAACCATGCTAAACGTATTGCGATCCGGCGAAATTCTCGATGCGGTGGAGGCGGCGGTGGGACGGATCAAGGTGGTGGGATGAACGCACTGTTTTATATCAAGCTTTATCTGCTCACCATCCCCGTCTTTTTTCTCATCGACATGGTCTGGCTGGGATACCTGGGCCGCGGTTTTTACAAGAAACAGATCGGCTTTATTCTCAGCGACCAGGTCAACTGGACAGCGGCCATCGCCTTTTACCTGATCTACATCGTCGGTATTCTTGTGGTTGCGGTTTTACCGGCCTTGGCCCAAGGGTCCATCGGGCGGGCCGTCTTATGGGGTGCCCTGTTCGGCTTTTTCACCTACGCCACCTATGACTTGACCAACATGGCCACCATCAGCGGCTGGCCATTGGCCATGGTGGTCGTGGACATCCTTTGGGGGACCCTTTTGTGCACCCTTGTGGCAGCCGGCAGTTTTTATGCGGGGCGCTGGCTGATGGGTTGAAGGCACTTCACATCTAGCTGGTCCGTGCAGCGGCAGTCGATGTGCATGTAAACCGTCAGCGTCCAATCCTTCGTGTCATCACCGCCAATTAAGCAAAAAAAGATTGTGATCAGCCGAGCGGTTCGGATCAGCTTTCATTGAGTAAAAATGCAATCATGGTTTCCAGCGGAGTTAAAAATCCCACTGTTGCATTTGTCTATCTGTAATCATGAACAAAATCAAATAAAAAAGAGTGGTTTTGGGAGAAGCGTTCGCTGCGGAGGCAACCCATTAACCTGTTGACCCTCCCGGCGCTGATTGTTATGAATGGGTAGCGCTGTCCCGACTCGCACCAGTTGGCTTTATCTTAGTGCAGGATGATGTCCATACATGGAAGATACCGATCAATCGCCCTTTGTGCTGGAAAACGCTCCCTTCGAGCAGGAAACCACCAGGCACGTCTTTCCTGATCGCTATGCGATCAAAGAGGTGGGAACGAACCGGGCATTGACCTGCTTTGAAGCTCCCAACCTGCAGGTCATCATCAAGGCGGGCCTGACCATCACCGCCTCGGCGGCACGCAAAGCCGCTCCGGGAACCATCTATCTAGACGGTGTCGCCCAGGCGGAACCCTTTCTGGATCACGATAAGAAAGTCTACAACCTGGACCATCATGAGGGCTGCGTCCGCACCTTCACGCTGGCCACCTGCGAGCAGGCCCTGATCATGTGTGTGAAGGGACTGGACTTGCGTGACCGGGAATGGAAGATTTTTGCCAACGAACCGGACCTTGACACCATCCTGGCCATCTGGATCATCCTCAATCATCAACGGATCAACAACCAGGATGCCATCCACCGACGATCCCTTTTCGCGCTGGTCAGGCTGGAAGGGATCATCGATGCCCTTGGCCTGGAGCTGCGGGAACTCTGCGGCTTACCGGCAGATCTGCTCCAGAAGCTGATGCGGGTCATCGACCGCCTGCGCATGGAAGAGCTGGAACTGAAGAAAGCCGGCGAGTGGTCCAAAACCGATTTTCTGGCTTATACCGTCGGAGTGCTGCGTAAGTTGGATCAGTTTCTGATCAAATTAGGGGAACTGGATGATTTCAAGGGTGTCGAGGAACTGGCCCGAATCGAGCTGACCAACAATCGTATTGCCGTGGTAGTGGCTTCGGATTTAGGCATCTACGAGCTGGAACCCCACCTGACCAAGCTCTACGGCAACCGACTGGGATGGGTGGCCCTGCGCAGAGGCGAAAAAAACTACACCCTCAGGCAGATGGACCTGTTCATGCCGGTCAACCTGGAGGATGTGTATCAGCGCTTGAACTTCATGGACCCGGCGGTCAAGGGTCGCATCAACGTCAGCCGCTGGGGGGGATCCGGAGATATCGGCGGCTCGCCCCGAGACCTCGGCACCCGGCTGCTGCCCGGAGAAATTGTTTCGGCCTGCCGCGATGTCATCGAAAAGCGCAGCGACATTCGCCACGTGAAACGGTTTTTATCCAGCGCTGTTTTTTCAATGCTGATCGTCATCGCCGCCATTGCCACCGCTCAGAACTGGGAGCCGGCCCGATGGCTCGGCCAAAATGCGCTCGGTGAAGTATTCCGCAGCCCGGTCGTCGGATTTCACACCGCACTCTTGTTTTTTGCCTTGATTATGCTCGGCATCGTTGCCCTGCATCGACCCTGGCAGTTCGGAATGATATTGCCGGCCGGAAAAGACTGGTGGCGCCTTATGCCCTTGGCTGTCATCTGCGGATTTACCGGTGACATCCTGGTGCCCGAAAAAATGATGTTTGCCGACGATCCTGTGGCGGCCTGGGCGATTGCGCTGGTTTTGATCCCCCTTTCCACTGAACTGTTGTTCAGGAGCCTGGTGCACGGCATGATGGCCCAGCTGGCGACCATCCAGAACTGCGAAAGCCGGTGGTTCTTCTCCGGCCCGACCATTGGATCGGCCCTGCTGTATGCGGCCACCATCGGCTTCCAGATGACCATGATGGCCGACCATCCCATGGCCATCCTGACCAACGGCATCCTGATCAAGTTT
>JAGTUY010000503.1 GCA_018224455.1 Desulfosarcina sp. | reverse complement strand
CGCAGTACGGGCATTGGGTGACTTTCGCGGATACCTGTTTGACGCGATCTAAAATTTCCATCGTTCATCCTCTTTTTTTGGGTTTTCTATCTAAAATTATTTTCGCTGACCCATAATGACCACGAATCATGCCAAATCGGATGCGGATCTGGAGCTGACCGCGGATTTCTTCCACCAGGGCATGCCCACACTGGTGGCGCCGGGTCAGCGGGTGCTGATCCTTTTGCCGGGACACCTGCCGGGCAGTGTGGGGGACCTGTTGGTCGAAGGACTGGCCCAAATGCCGGTTCAGGGCACCGTTCACGGTCCGGTGCAGGATCCGCAGGAAGCCATCCAGGCGGTGGTGAAATTGTCATAACCACCTTGACCTGTGAAGGGATGTCATTGATCCGTTATCGCACCGGTGATATGTCCGCATTCATGGTTGAATCCTGCCGCTGCGGGGCGGTATTGAAGACCCTGGACACGGTTCGGAGCCGGGGATGTCGTCGACTATCAGGTGGGCATCGATGCCGCGGAAAGCACTGACCGGTTGACGCTGTGGATAGCCATGGTGAATCCGGCGGCGCGGTTCAAGGAAGTGGAAAACCCGATCCGAAGGGCCGTGATCGCTTTACCGGCGATACGCACGGCGGTGGCGCATGGTTGTCTGACCGTGACCATCAGGCCGGCGGATCACCGGACGGCGGTCTCCACGGGCACCGGCAAACCCCGGAATCGAGATTTGAGAGAAAGGAAATTCCACCTATGAAGATGATTGCACAAACGGCCTGCGAATTGCTGGATAAAGGCGAAGCATTCGTACTTGCGACGATTATCAGCCACTCCGGCTCCACCCCGCGCACGTCGGGCAGCAAGATGATCGTCACCGCCGACGGACGCGGCGTCGGCACCATCGGTGGTGGACGGTTGGAGGCCGGGGCGATGTCCCGGGCCGCAGAACTGATCCGGCTCGGGCAATCGGCCAGAATGTCCTTTGACCTGAGCCACGACACCGTCGACAGCACGGACATGATTTGCGGGGGGCAGGCGGAGGTGCTGCTGGATTGCGTGTCGCCCACGGCAATGAACCGGACGGTCTTCGATCGATGGCGACGCATGCTGGACGAACGACAAAAAGGGGCTCTGTTAACCGCTTTTAGTCAATCGGAGAACCAGGTGGGCGCCACTGCCCACTGCCTGGCAGCGACTGCAGGCGGGATTGTCGGTGATCTTACCCTGCCCGACATAGATCGAGAAAAGGCGTTGGCCATGGCAGCCGATGCATCTGCCGTCCAGACACTGGTTTTCGACGGTGCGCTTGTGGTGATCGAACCGACCCAGCGGGTGTGCACCGCCTATCTTTTCGGTGCCGGCCACGTGGCCCGGGCCACGGCGGCCATGGCCGCCGCGGTGGGATTCCGGGTGTCGGTTGCCGACGACCGGGAGGAGTATGCCAACCGGAAACGCTTTCGCGAAGCCTCCGAGATCCGGGTGTTGGAATCTTTTGGCAATGCCTTTTTAGGTCTGGTCGTGGGCAAGGATGATTTTATTGTCATTCTCACCCGGGGGCATCTTCACGACAAAACGGTTCTGGCCCAGGCGTTGAGAACCGGCGCCGGCTATATCGGCATGATCGGCAGCCGCAGGAAAAGGGACGCCATCTATCGTGCGCTGTTCAAGGAAGGCTTTTCACAGGGGGATGTCGACCGGGTCCATTCGCCCATCGGTTTGCCCATCGGGGCCGAAACGCCGGAGGAGATCGCCGTGAGCATCGTGGCCGAAATGATTCAAATCAATAAAACACGCCCGGAGACATGACGTAGAAACCGGCACCCACAAAGTAATCCGTATCCGGCACCCGGTAAATGAAAGTATACTTGGGTTTGTTGATTTCCATGCCGGGGACCGGCCACATGTAATGGGTCCAGCCTTTTCCCTTTTCGGCTGCTTTGACGAAATCCTTGAAAAAGGTCTTGCCATCAACATCGGTCGCTTCGATCAGGGTTGCCGGCTTGGTCAGTTCCGGTTTGTGCGGATGGGCCAGCATCTTGGCTTTCATGTTCATCAGGAAAATATAGCTGACGCCATCGTTCCAGACGAAGTGGCCGTTTTTGTTGCCGATCTCCTTGACGGCGGCATCGATTCCCTTGGTTTTGATGAAATCCCCGGCCTCCTTGCATTTGGCGATGCAATCGTCGCGGGTTCCGGCCAGGCCGGGGACCGCCATCGACATAACCATGAGCACGGTCAATACGCCTGCAAAAATTCTTTTCAAGAGAGCCTCCATTGGTTCCGGTCATCTGTATGACTCAGGTCCAGCATCGGAAAAATATAAAGAAAACAGAACCTTTGCCATGACAGAAGTTGTTTTCTGCTTCACCCACCAGCATGCATCGGATTTGCACATGGTTTGATATCAACACCATCCTTGTTATCGGCATCTCCTCAGGAAACTTTTGTAAAAAAAAGGGCACCTTTGCAGGCGCCCCTAAAATTCCGTCAGTTTCGCAACGGGTTATTTTTTTAGCATCCGAAGCGCGGTTTCAACGATCCTCTCGGGGGTGAAACCAAACTTTTTCAAGACCGTTCCCCCCGGCGCCGAGGCTCCGAACCCATCGATGCCGATGACGCTTCCGTCTGGGCCGACGTAACGTTCCCATCCCATGGGGATGCCGGCTTCCACGGCGATGCGGTTTTTGATGGCCGGTGGAAGAATCCGGTTTTTGAACTCCGTTGAATTCTCTTCAAAAATCTCCCAGGATGGCATGCTGACCACACGGACGGGAATGCCTTGGCCAGCCAACATCTCCTGCGCCTTTAGGGTGATGTGGACCTCCGCCCCGGTGGCGATGAGGATGATGCTTGGCTTTCCCTTGCAGTCCGAAAGCACATAACCACCCTTTGCAACACCGTGTGCCGTCTGCTTCGCGTCCAGGATGGGCAGCTTCTGGCGACTGAGAATCAGCGCTACCGGGCTGTCGTTCATGGCGATGGCTTTTTGCCATGCCTGGGCGGTTTCCGTGGCATCGGCCGGGCGGATTACCGTCAGGTTCGGGATGGCGCGCAGAACGGCCAGGTGTTCCACGGGCTGGTGGGTGGGGCCGTCTTCACCCACGGCCACGCTGTCGTGGGTGAAGACATAGACGACCGGCAGCTTCATCAGGGCTGCCAGGCGGATGGACGGGCGCATGTAATCGGCAAACACCAGAAAGGTGCCGCCGTAGGGGCGGATGCCGCCGTGCAGAAACATGCCGGACATGATGGCGCCCATAGCAAACTCGCGGACGCCGAAGCGGATGTTGCGACCGTCGTAACGGTTTTGCTGAAATTCAGGTGAACCGTCGATAAAGGTTTTGTTCGAGGGCGCCAGATCGGCCGAGCCGCCCATCAGGCTGGGGAAAATGGCCGCAGCGGCATTGAGCACCTTGCCCGAGGCGGCACGGGTGGCCATGGGTCCGTCTTGAGGCTTGAACTGGGGCAGGTTCGCCTCCCAACCCTTGGGCATGAACCGGGTCAGGGCATTGACCCAACTGTCGGCCAGACGTGGATGCTTGCGATTGTATTTCTGGTAAGCCTTTTTCCAGCGGGTTTCCGCTTTCTCACCTACCGGGAGGCATTTGCGGAAGGCGGTCAGCGCCCTTTTCGGAATGGCGAAGGGTTTCTTTTCCTTCCAGCCCAATGCCGCTTTGGTCATCAAGATCTCTTCTTCGCCCAGCGGGGCGCCGTGGGCATCCGCCGTGTCCTGTTTGTTGGGACTGCCATGGGCGATGTGGGTCTTGAGCATGATGATCGAGGGCTTGCCGGTTTCGGCCTTGGCCGCCAGGATGGCCTGTTCGATGGCATCGGGATCGCTGCCGTCTTTGACCTTGATGGTCTGCCAGTGGTAGGCATCGAAGCGCTTGGCCACGTTTTCGGTAAAGGCGATGCTGGTGCTGCCCTCGATGGAGATGCCGTTGTCGTCGTAAAGGCAGATCAGTTTTGACAGTCCCAAATGGCCTGCCAAAGAGGCCGCCTCGGAGGCCACCCCTTCCATCATGTCTCCGTCGCCGCAGGTCACAAAGGTGTAATGATCGACGATGTCGAGGCCGGGCCGGTTGAAGCCGGCGGCCAGATGCCGTTCGGCCATGGCCATCCCGACGGCATTGGCAAACCCCTGACCCAGGGGGCCGGTGGTGGTCTCCACCCCAGGCGTGTGGCCGTATTCGGGATGGCCGGGGGTTTTGCTGCCCCACTGCCGGAAATTCTGGATCTCTTCCAGGCTCAGGTCATAGCCGGTCAGGTGAAGGAGACTGTAGAGCAGCATAGAGGCGTGGCCGCCGGAGAGCACGAAGCGGTCGCGATCGGGCCAGTCCGGATTTTTTGGATTGTGCTTCATCACCCGCGTCCAGAGCACATACCCGGCCGGAGCGAGCCCCATGGGCGCGCCCGGGTGACCGGAGTTGGCCTTCTGCACCGCATCCATGGAGAGGGTGCGGATGGTGTTGATGCAAAGATCGTCGATGGTCGGCTGCTTTTTCCGGGGGCCCTTGCTCATTTAATGCTGCTCCTTTTGCGATGGATTCAATGAAGAGTCGACGTCAATGGGGTTGTTACAAAAGATTTGTTGTCGGCGCAAGGGTTTTAGGGATGGTTTCCGTGACGAATCAAAGCGCCCGCATCCACTCCGGACGCAGGGCCACCTTGCCTGCCAGCGCCGCATCGATCAGGGTCAGGGTTTTTTCCTTCTCCTTGGGCATCCGGGCGCGGATGGGCAGATAGTTGGAGGCATGGTTGGCGTGAAACATCCCCTGGGTCTGGTGGGTTTCGGCGATCATGGTGCGCAGCTCGGCCAGCATCTCGTCCGGCTCGATAAGTTCGAAGCGGCCGGACTGGTGGTCCTCGTGCATGGGGGTGCCGGGAATCAGCATCAGGCTCAGGGCGCCGACATATTCCGGATCGATGGCGGACAAGACCCGGCCGGTTTCCCGGGCATGGATCTGGGACCGCTCCCGTCCGGCCAGGCCCAGCAGTACGGTGATGGAGAGCTTGATGCCCGCTTGCCTGGCTTTTTTGCCCATGTCGATCATCTGCTGGGCGGTGGCTCCTTTGTTGATGGCCTTGAGGGTGACATCGTCGCCGGTTTCCAGCCCCATGTAGGCGATGCCTATGCCGTTTTCCCGGAGAACTTTCAATTCATCCACGGTTTTCATGTTCAGGCTTTTGGCGTTGGCGTATACACCTACCCGGGTTACCCAGGGCAGCTGGCGACGGATTTCGGTGAGTATTTTCAGCAGGCGCTTCTGGGGGATGATCAGCGCATCGCCGTCGCAAAGAAACACGCGGCGCTGGCGCTGGCAGTGGGTGGCGGCAAAGGCGATGTCCGCCATGATGATGTCATCGGATTTGATCTTGAACCGTTCCCCCTGGTAGGCGCCGCAGAAGGTGCACTTGTTGCGCGAGCAGCCCACGGTGACCTGGAGCAGGATGCTGTTGGCTTCGCTGGGGGGGCGGATGATGTTGCCTTCGTAGTGCATGATTGACCTCTCTTGAATCCGTTCGTACAATTTTTCAATTCCTCAATTCCAGAATTCCCGAATCCGGAATTTTCTTATGCTGATAATCTGATGGCCTTTTATGGGATTGTCAATATTTGACCATTCTGATATGAAAAAATTCAACTAATGAACCTTGTCTATTTACCAACGAAGGCTTTTCGGCAGCCATTGCCCACCGCTGTTTTTAGTGGACGGCAGCCAGCATCGACAAGCTTTTTCCATCCGCTTCAACCAACGACTTGCAGGGAGGAGAACCACGCATGAGCAAACTATTGTGGCAGCCGTCTGAAGCGCAGATCAAAGCATCCAACATGTACCGGTTCATGACCCTGATCAACCAGCGGTACGGCACCGCTTTCGACAGCTACGACGGCCTTTACCAGTGGTCCGTCGACCATATCCCCGAGTTCTGGAAAGAGATGTGGGATTTCGCCGCGATCAAGGCCTCGGTGCCCTACGATCAGGTGATAGACGATGCTAACCGGATGCCCGGCGCCCGATGGTTCGAAGGCGCCCGGCTCAATTTCGCCGAGAATCTGCTGCGCTACCGGGACGACCGGCCGGCCCTTGTATTCCGGGGAGAAGACCAGGTCAGGCGGACCCTGACCTACGCCGAACTCTACGACGAGGTTGCCCGGGTGGCCGAGGCCCTGAAGCGAGCCGGGGTTGCCGTCGGCGACCGGGTGGCCGGCTTCGTACCCAATATGCCCGAATCGATCATCGCCATGCTGGCGGCCACTTCAATCGGAGCTGCCTGGTCCTCCTGCTCGCCGGATTTCGGCATCAAGGGTGTCCTGGACCGCTTCGGCCAGATCCAGCCCAAGGTGCTCTTCACTGCCGACGGATACTTTTTCAAGGGCAGGCCCCTGGATTCACTGGCGCGCATCGCCGACATCATGGGCCAGATTCCCTCGGTGGAACGGCTGGTGGTGGTGCCCTACGCCCAGCAAAAACCGGACATCAGCGCCATCCCCAATGCCGTGCTGTATGACGACTTCAAATCGGCCCAAGACGGGCTGGAAATCGATTTCGCCCAACTGCCCTTCGACCATCCGCTCTACATCATGTATTCGTCGGGTACGACCGGTCTGCCCAAGTGCATGGTCCAGAGCGCCGGCGGCATTCTGATCCACCACCTCAAAGAATTGATGCTGCACACCGATCTCAAGCGTGAAGACACGATCTTCTATTTCACCACCTGCGGGTGGATGATGTGGAACTGGCTGGTCAGCTCGCTGGCCACCGGCGCCACGCTGGTGCTTTACGACGGCAATCCGTTTCATCCTTCTCCCAAGGCCCTGTGGCAGATGGCCCAGGATGAGAAGATTTCCGTTTTCGGCACCAGCGCCGGATACCTGGCCGCCCTTCAAGCCTCCGGTGTTCAGCCCAAAGCCGAATTCGATCTGGCCCCATTGCGGGCGGTGCTTTCCACCGGATCACCCCTTTCCATCGAAAGTTTTGAATTCGTTTACGACGCCGTCAAGTCCGACCTTCAGCTGGCTTCCATTGCCGGCGGCACGGACCTCAACGGCTGTTTCGCCCTGGGCAACCCCATGGGTCCGGTATACGCCGGCGAACTTCAGTGCCGGGGGTTGGCCATGAAGGTGTTTGCCTTCGACGACGACGGCAAACCCGTGGTGGGCCAGGAGGGGGAGCTGGTCTGTGCGGCGCCTTTCCCATCGATGCCCATCTACTTTTGGAACGATCCTGAGGGCAAGAAGTATCACAGCGCCTATTTCGACGTCTACCCGGGCATCTGGCGGCACGGCGATTACATCGTGGTCAGCGAACACGGCGGTGTGGTCATGCACGGCCGCTCCGACGCCACCTTGAACCCCGGCGGGGTGCGCATCGGCACCGCCGAGCTGTACCGGCAGGTGGAGCAGTTGGCAGAGATCGAGGACAGCGTGGTGGTGGGGCAGAAATGGGACAACGATGTGCGCGTGATCCTGTTCGTCAAACTGGCCCCGGGCGTCGACCTCTCCGACGATTTGAAGAACAAGATCCGCCAGACCATTCGTGTGCATGCGTCACCGCGCCACGTGCCCGCCAAGATCATCCCGGTACCGGACATCCCCTATACGTTGAACATGAAAAAAGTGGAACTGGCCGTGAAGAAGGTGATTCACAACCAGGAAGTGAAGAACAAGGATGCCCTGAGAAATCCGGAGGCGCTGGATTACTATGCCGGGATTGCCGAACTTCAGGAAAAATAACGACTAAACAACAATAGCCAAAAAACAAATGACAAATAAATCACAAAGACCAAAATTCCAAATCCCATGATCTTGAAGCTTTGAGGTTTGCATATTGAAATTTAGAATTTATTTGGAATTTGAATATTGTTTTTCTTTCGGCATCGGTCCATACAGGCACTCCACATAGTTGTGCCGCTGGACCTGCCGGTCGCCGAAGATGGGGTGGAGTTTGATCTCAGGAGAAAATTGGCTGGCCGGCACCGTGCGGCCCAGGGCCTCGGCCATGGCCCGCACGTGGTGGGGGCCGGCTCCGCAGCAGATGCCGACGTAGTTGATGCCCATGTCCCTGGCCGTCACCGCGAAATCAGCCATCTCAAACCGGCTCAACAGAAAAGGATCCAAGGCCACTGGAAAGGCGTTTTTACCGTCTTCCATCCTCAGATCGAAAAAGCAGGGCTGCCGGTCATGGGTTCGGTAAGGTACCGGCAGGGCGGCCACGTGGCCGCTCACCGCGCCGCGGATCTGCTCGAGGATCGGGAGCATGGTTGTCGGTCCCCGACCGCAATTGAGCCCCACCACATCGGCCCCATTGTCTGCCAGCCGCTTGCACGCCTCGGCTAAAGAAAGCCCGTCGCAAGTGTCTTGGGCCACCGGGCTGAAGGTCACCACGGCGGGTAGGCCGACCCGTTTGATCTCCTCCAAGGACAGCAGGGCTTCGCCGTAATGGCTGAAGGTTTCGGCGATGATGAAGTCGGCGCCGCCAGCCTTGGCCCACTGGACCTGCTCCCGGAAAATCCGTCTGACCTTCTCCTCGGACGCTTTCAGGTCCGACGGGTCGTATTCCCAGGTGTTGCAGATGTTGCCGGCGACCAGGGCGCCGGTCTCCATAGCCGCTTGGACAGCCAATTCAACCGCCTTTACGTTCAATTGCTCCAAAGCATTTTCGATACCGATGGACTGCAGTTTCGAGCGGTGGGCGTAGTAGGTGCAGGCCACGACCACGTCGGTTCCCGCCCGCACGAATTCCCGGTGCAGACCCTGCACCGCTTCCGGATACGTGAGAACCGCCTCGGGGACGAAAGGGCCGGCTTTCAAAAATCCCCTGCGCTCCAGTTCGAAAATATAACCTTCGGCAACCAATACGGTGCCTGCATCGAGTCTTTCGGCCAGTGTCTGGTTTGGCTGGGCCATTGATTTCTCCATGTTTGCGTGCAGATAATGGAAAATGGGATATCTCCGAGGAAATACACCAACTCAACTGGAGCCTGGTTCGGGGGGTCTTTACTTTTTCTTGGCGTTGCCTCCCTGATAGTCAAGCTGTCGGACCAAGAAAGATGGTCCTTTCTCTTGAAGGCTCATGGATATTTTACCCGCGTTTTCACGCCATTTTTTGTCGGGTGGCAACCATTTTAGGAAAAAATCTCCGTCTACGCTTACGATTCCCATATTTTCATCATATGAAAATTGCTGCAATTCAATTCGATATTCAATGGTTTCGATAAATTCGAAATTCCTTTTATATTTGGGTAGCAGGCGGATAAACGGTGTGCCGTTTTCCCTGGCGTCAGGAATAAATAAATTGGTGAATGCATCAAGGTTTTTTGCCGCATAGGTGTTACAGTAGTTCTGCAAAAATGATCGAATTCGATTTTCCAGGTTATTTTTATCCGGTTTGACTAACGACTGTGCGGTACCCCCAATTCGTTGGCCGGATGGTTGAAGCTGCGTTTCTGCTTTCGCGGTGATGGGTGGCTCAGGGCGGTTGCCTGAAGGTGCTTTTTCAGTCGGTGTGCTTGGCTCGGTTGGTGCGGTGGTCGCTGATTTGTCGCTTGCCTTGCCAACCGACGTGACTGGTTTTACCGGTGAATTGGGTGTGGCGGCCAGGACAGCCAATACGGCTGCGTCTGCCCCCACCTTGCCAGGCGAGGTCGCCTCGCCTTCAACCACAGGCGCATCGGTGGATGGGTCGGGTTCCGGCGCAGGCTCGATTGCAGGCTGGGTTGTTCGGCGATCGGCGCCCGTATCAACCGCCCGGGCTGGTGGTGCATCCTGCGCAGCTGCTTCTTTCCGGGGAGCCGGATCCACTTTTGGTTCGGGTTCAGCAGCCATAACAGCGACCACGGCCGCCGCCGCCTTGCCGGCTGCGGTCGAAGGG
>JAGTUY010000502.1 GCA_018224455.1 Desulfosarcina sp. | reverse complement strand
CTCCATGCGCCGGCCGCGTTGCGCCAGGTAGGGGTCGACGATGTCGGCGCGGTAGGCCAGCATCACCGGATGGATGTCGTGGGGCAGCCCGAAGATGGCCCCCCGGTCGGTGTAGGTGGCCAGGGCGTTGATAGGAATACGGTCGAGGATGCCGTCCCGCTCCATGTAGGGCTTGAGGTCGAGGAAGCCGACCTTGTCGAGCGGCCCGCGGAAGAATCCGCCCGCCGCGCTCTTTTCGATCTCCACCAGATCGGGAATGTTCACCGCTGCCCAGAGCGCCGAGCGGAGCTTCTGATTGACCGCGTTGTAGTTGACCAGCTGCAGGTCGACCGTGCGGCCGGTCCCGGCCGAAAAGCGTTCGGCCGCCGCCCGGTAGGCGTCGGAATGGCTCACGCCGAAGGTCCACATGATCAGGTCGGCCTGGCGCCGGCTCACCGGGTGGACGAGCAGGTACAGGCCCGCGATCAGGCCCATGCACGCGATGAGCAGGGGTGCCAGGCCCAGGGGTATGTCGTCCAGCCAGCGCCGGATGGGGCCTGCTCTATCGACTTTTTCCGCCTGCATTCCCCTCCTTGTGTGAATGAGTCGTTTTTAGCCCTCGCGAACGGACAGGCGAAGCAACGCAACGGTTAGCGGGGCGGCGCTTAACGAAATCGTTGCGGCAGCCACCCACGCTCGAGGCACTCGCGAAAGCACCACTCGGGCGTGGTCTCGGTGCGGTAGCTCCAGAAAAACCAGCCGTGATAGTGTTCCAGGGCGAGGAGCTGTGCGGCGCCGTAAGCACGATACGCAACCTCCGCCTGGAACGCATCCATGTGCTGGAGCGCGTGGTTGAATGGCCCCTCGGCCCAGAGCGAAACCACCTCCTGGTTGAACCCCAGGCTCCATTCGCCCACGATCGCGGGCAGCCCCAGTTCGCGCTGAATGAGGTCACCCTCCTGCCGCCGCAATTGCCCCGCCTTGTATAGGTGGCCGTAAATATCCATGTCCAGATCCGCGCGTTCGAAGCACTGGTAGCGATGTATGTCGAAGATGACGTTTTCATGCTGTGGCGGCTGCAGGAAACCCAGGTATTGGCTGTGCGGGCGGAAGCCGTCATGGAAGACCACGGCCACGCGTTCCGGCGGGCAGTGTTTGCGGATCGCTTCGTAGGCGCGCAGGTAAAAGGCCTTGAGCAGCCCTGTGGGCACGTCCCAACGCGGTTCGTTGAGCAGCTGGATCGCGTGAAGGGCAGGCGAGCTGCGGTAACGTTCGGCTAGCCGCCCCAGCACCTCGACCGAGTGCGCCAGGTATTCCTCGCGCGTGTGCCATTCGCAGACGCCCATGATGCCGCCGTTGTCGAAGGCGTTCTGGCAGCCGGGCGCCGCATGAAGATCGAGGATAACATGCAGGCCGAACGCCGCCGCCCAGCCCAGTGCACGGTCCAGCACGTCGATGCCGCCAGCGACGAAGGGGTGGGGGTCGGCGCCGTACTTGGCGTGATAGGGATAGGGCGGGCCGAATATCCAGTGCCCGAGCGGGATGCGCACGGCGTTGATGCCAGTGTCCGCGAGCCAGGCAAAATCCTCGCGGGTGATGAAGCGCTCCCAGTGGCCGCGCAGCCGCGTGGGCGCCTCGCGGCCCAGCTCCGCACACCAGGTGGTCTCGTCGGTCGCCGCGAGTCCCTCGAACAGGCTCGGCGTCATCCATTTTTCCAGCACCAGCCAGCCGCCGAGGTTAACGCCGCGGAGGCGGGTGGGCGGAATTGCAGCAACAGGATCCGGCATCGCTATTTCTCATCACCCCATCGGTTATAAGTTACTCACCGCAGTCCGATCTTCCAGTTCCAAAGCCCCGGACGATTTTTAAGGGTCACCGCGGGCGGCACCGGCTCGTCCAGGTGGGCGAACATCTGGATGCCGGCCTGCTGGAGGATCGTTCGCTTTTCAGTAATGTCCAGCCGCCAATTGGGAAAGACCCAGTAGTCCGGACCGTGCTGGTCCGCCCAGGCCTGCTCACCCCGGGGGCTGTCGAAGGGCACGCGCAGCTGTATGTCGTCGGCCAGGGTTCGGGAAATACACAGGGGCCAGTTGCCGGAAAGGACGATTCCCAGCGGCAGCGGGGTCTGACGGCACAGGGCAAGAATGTCCGCCTCACCCAGTTCGGGGCTGACGAATGCGCCGCTGAACCCCAGGGCCTTGAGCGTCTCCAGGCATAGGGCATTGGCCGAGTTGCAAAAAGGACCCGCCCACAGGCTCAGCCCTTTGGGGCGGTTGAACAGGGCCATCTGCCAGGGGGTGTTGAGCATGAACTGACGCGCTCCATTTTCAAGACACTGTCTCAACAGGCCGGCTACCCGCGCTTCATCGTCCGGCCAGAGCACCGGCGGCAGCCAAATCCACAAATCGTTGGCCGCCGATTTGTCGAGGTTCACCGCGACCGTTTCCGAGAGCCAGACGCCCACGACGTTGCGCCCCGACGCCCGGGAAGGTGTCCGGCTTACGCGCACCTCCACGGGCCGGCGGGATTTTTTCAGGGGCTCGGGCAGCGCGGCTTTGAATCCGGAGGGGACTAGCGGTGAAAGAGGGCCGGCTGAGGCCTCCACAGCGGCCATCATCTCTTCCAGTGCTTTTTCCCGGCGGTCGGTGAGAAATACCGGCGCACCGGGTGTAGGTGTTTTTCTTCCTCCCAGGTTCAGCGGGTAGCGTCCCTTTTTGGGAACAAAGCGGGTCACCCGGCAGATGGTGTGGCCGGCCTCGTCTTCGTAACCCACCCGCAGCACATCGCCGGGCAGCAGGGCCTGGCGGACCACCACGCATGGGTTTTTGACCGGGCCCTGCACCTTGCCCATGAACAGACCCGAGGCGGTCTGCCGCCGGGTGTCAATGGGCTTTTGCAGCCGCTGCGGCAAAAACTGGTAATGGGTGGTCTCGCGTCCCAGGCTCTGAGCCAGCAGGTCCAGCGCGTCGCGTTTAATCCGGGCGTCATTGCCCCGATCCCGCAGCATCCGGTAGGCGGTCACGGTGTAATAGACATAGTGCGGCCCCTTTTTGCGGCCCTCGATCTTCCAGGCGAGCACTTTTTTTACCTGTCCCAGTATTTTGACCAGCACGTCCACGGAAAAATCCTGACAGGAGAAGGAACGTGCGATCCTATCGCTGTGGCCTTTTTGGTCTCCCCGGCCTTTTTGGTCTCCCTGGCGGTAGTGGCGTCGGCAGGGCTGCACACAGCGTCCGCGCAACCCGCTTTTGCCCCCCATATAGCTGCTCCAATAGCAGCGGCCGGACACCCCATAGCAAAGGGCGCCGTGAATGAAGGCCTCCAGCCCCAGGGTTTTGGGGCAGGCATCGGCCATGGCCTTGATCTCATCAATGGAAAGCTCCCTGGGGACCACCACCCGGTCCACGGCAAGGATTCGGGCAATAAAGCCCAAGGATTTGGGGAAGGTGACGTTGGCCAGGGTGGAAAGATGAATTTCGCCGTCGAACCCCGCCTGGCGAGCCAGGGCGACAACGCCCAGGTCCTGGACGATGAGGGCATCCGGGTGCACATGGCGCTGCAGGCTGTCGATCAACCGGCCGACACGGTCCAGTTCGTCAGGTTTGAGCAGGGCGTTGACCGTAACGTAAACCTTCACCTTCCGATCGTGGGCCATTTGGGTCAGCTGGGCCAGCTCCTCCATGGAAAAATTCTTGGCCTCCATGCGCGCCGACATGCTCTTGAGGCCGCAGTATACGGCATCGGCACCGGCGGCCAATGTCGCCAGAAAAGCGGCGCGGTTTCCCGCCGGGGCAAGAATGGCCGGTTGGTAATCAGGTTTCATATTCTAAGTATACGATCTGTGGCTCTCGATTGCTACAGGGTTTCAGGATCGGCGTTAAGCATGCGCCGAAGGTCGAAAGATTCGCTTCACCGCCGCCACCGTATCCATGGTCAGGCTGAGAATGGCGGGGACGAGAAAAATAGTGAATATAGTGGAGGCCAGCAGACCGCCAACGACCACCCCCCCCAATCCTCGGTAGAACTCGGAGCCCGCACCGGGAAAAAGCACCAGGGGCAGCATGCCGAACACCGTGGTAATGCTGCTCATGTAGATGGGTCGGATGCGCGACCGCACCGATTCGATGATGGCCCGGTGCGCCTCCATGGCCTGTTCCCGGATATTGTTGAGGCTCTGGTGGACGATCAGGATGGCGTTGTTGACCACGATGCCGACCAGGATGACAAATCCCAGCATGGTCAGAATATCCAGCGGCTGGGGCGCCACGAACCGGTTGACCAAAAAAATCCCCAGGAACCCGCCGGCAGCGGCCAGGGGAACGCTGAACAGGATGATCAGGGGATAAAGAAAGTTCTCGAACAGCGCGCTCATCAGCAGGTAGCAGATGGCCACGGCCAGGACCAGGTTCCAGACGAGGGCATCGCGGGTGCGGGTGAGCTGATCCGCCGTACCGCCCAGATCGATGCGGTAGAGGCTACCCAGCTGCGCCTGGGCCTTGACGGGTTCGATCACCTGCCGGGCGATGGTTTCCATGGCCGCCTCCAGGGAGATGTCGGCCGGGGGGTTCACCTGGATGGTAATGGCCCGCTGGGTGTCGATGTGGTTGATCTGCGTGGGTCCCTCAGTCAGCTGGATGTCGGCCACCGACCCCAGCAGCACCTTGCCGCCCAATGGGGAGGCCACGGGAAAGGCTTCCAGGTCCTGGATCCGCTTCAGCCGGTCCTCCCGGCTTTTGACCACCAGGTCGATCTCGTCACCGTAGAGGCGGTAGGCGCCGGCCTTGGCACCCCCCACCAGGGCATCCACGGTGGTGCCCAGGTCGGTCGTGCTGATACCCAGCCGGGTAAGCCGGTCCCGGTTGGGGGTAATGCGCAGCTCCGGATTTCCCAGGTCCAGACCCGGGATGGGACGGATCTGCGCGCCGGGGATGGCGGCTGCCGTCATGCCGTAGATCTGCCGGCCCAGGGCAATCAGTCGCGGCAGGTCCGGGCCCTTGAGGTCGATGTCGATGGAGCGGCCGCTGCCCAGCCCCCGGGTGAACAGTCCGGCCTGGTAGACGATGGGAATCATGCCGGGAACTTTACCTAAGGTTCGGTAGACGTAGGGGATCAGTTCGGCCGTGCGCGCAGCGTCCCGGGAGACCACGCCCATAAAGATCTGTTGGCGAAAAGCCACGTAAAAAAAATTCTTCACGGTGGGCAGATTCAGCTTCTCGGCCGCTTGGCTGAGCCCGTCCCGGTTGACCAGGGGCAGGATGTCCGCTTCCACGGCCCGGGCGATGTCGGCGAATTCATCGGTATTGTATCCCGGCGGCGGAATCAGGATGCCGAAAAGCAGCTCCCGGTTACCTGTGGGCAGGTATTCGGTCTTGGGGATAAGCGTGACGATCAGCACCACGGCCAGGGCCACCAGGACGACGGCAACCACGACGCGCGACCACACCCGGCGGCACATCCAGTCGACAAATCCGACTATGGCGGAGACGAACCCACCGGCCGCTCGGGTGGCCGAGAACATCCGTTGGCGCGCTTCCGGTTTTTTTTTCTCTACGCGGCCCAGGATCAGTGCACAAAGGGTGGGAATGCCGGTAATCGAAATTAGCAGGCTCAGGGCGACGGCGCTGGAAATGGCAATGGCGATATCACGAAACAGCTGGCCGGCCTCCTCTTCGACAAACACGATGGGCAGGAACACCG
>JAGTUY010000501.1 GCA_018224455.1 Desulfosarcina sp. | reverse complement strand
TCGGATGGGCCAGCGCCAACCCGGAACTGAGGCAACAGGATGTAAAAACCCTGCAGCGGCGATTTTCCCAAAGCGGCATTGCCACCCGCTACTACACCCCCGACATTCACCGCAGCGCATTTGCGCTCCCCCGGTATATCCTCGACGCCATTGGTAAAACATCCTCTTGATCGGCCGTCAGCAGCGGATGCTGACGATTTTGATAGGAAACATTGTTTTTCAGGAGGGCCGCCCCTATTATTTGATATACACCAACCAAATAGTTGTCACTTTTCACCCAAAGGAGGACTCCATGAAACTGGAAGCAGCCATCCAATCAGCATTGGAATTCGAAAACCGGATCAGAGATTTATACGTCGAGGCAGTCACCCGCACCGATGAAGCTGCTGGAAAAAAAATATTTCAAACCCTGGCAGACGACGAACAGCGCCATGTGGATTACCTGGAAAGCCGGCTCACTGAGTGGCAGCAGCGCGGAGCAATCAGCAATGAAGTGCTGGCTTCGATGGTTCCCGATAAAGCGGCAATCCGCAAAGAGGCCGCCGCCCTTGAATCGAAGATCAGTGAAGATGCCCGTGGTTTGAAGCAACAGATGCTCTCACAGGCCTTGGCGATGGAGATCGAGACCAGCCGGTTCTACAAAGAAATGGTCGATCAGGTGGGGCCTGACCACCGGGCCATGTTTGCCCGGTTTCTGGAAATCGAGGACAACCACGTCGAAGCGGTCCAGTTTGAATTGGATCACCTGAGCAATACCGGCTTTTGGTATGGGTTTGAAGAATTCGATATGGAGAGCGTCTGACAGCCGGCGTTAAAAACGGTACCCTTGATGATCGATCGGCCTGGCGATCGGCTGGACCGAGCGGCATGCAAACTGCGGGTCTGTTGGTATGGTTTTAAAACGCACCCATCTACCACATGGGGTAGATGGTATGATCATCAATCAAGGATAGGGTATCCAGCGCCAACGATATATACCCTATCGGGTATGAGGCGGTGGTTTCTTTTCGGTTAACGGGATCAGACTTCCGAAACGACGGCTTCTATTTTTTCCCAGATAAACTGGGCCACTTCCTCGGCCGAATTTTTTTCGATTACGGCAAGATCCTCACACAACGCCTCGATGTCTGCCTCGTCGATATCAGTCATTTTATTCACCAGGAAAGCATCCACCTCGCCGCCCGCAGGCAATAGGCCACAGGCACCCACAGCGCCGATGTAGTTGCCGTCGACAAAAATCGGCACCACGATCTTCATCAGCCCGGCGTCGCACTCCTCGATCACCGGCCGCTTTTCACCCTTGGCCTGGTTGGCCAGGTTCATGTGGGCCACGGCACAAATGAATGACTGGCCCTTATCCGTGGCTTTGATGGCCGGACAGAGGCGATTGACCCAGACTTTATGATCGGTGATGCGAATGCCGTCGGTATTGAAGACATTGGACTCCAATCCCGAGGGTTCATAAATCTCATTTTCTATCTGGGTCCATTTTTCCAGGGGCAATAAATCAGTCAGTTCCACGGCGACACTCCTTGGTTCACTGGTACGGGAAAGGTTTCAGTCTTGACGCGCTGTTCCTTGCTTTACCATTTTTTTAAGCCGATAGGGAAGCCCTTTCCGTCAGCCAGGCCTTGAGCCGCTTCATCCCTTTCTCGATGGAAATGTCGGCCGTGTAGCCCAGATCCCGCTTGGCCGCGGAAATGTCGAACCAGTGGGACGTTGCCAACTCCCGGGCGACGAAGCGGGTCATGCGGGGTTCCCCGGAAAGGCCGAAAGCACGGTAAGCCCACTCCATTAGCGCACCGATCCAATAGGCCGCCCTGGGTGATATGGTTTTGGCCAGCGGGGGCTTGCCGCCGGCATCCAGGATGCGGTCGACCATCTCCCACAGACCGATGGGGTTGTCGTCACTGATGAAATAGGCCCTGCCCGAAACTGCCGGGTTTTTCTCCAGCGCATCCATGGCCAGCACGTGGGCACGGGCGGCGTTATCGACGTAAATCGTATCCACGCGGTTGTCTCCGGCACCCACCCGCCTCAGGCTGGCGGCCCGGGCGATGATGCGCGGCACCAGGTGATTGTCCTGCGGCCCCCAGATCAGATGCGGCCGCAGGGCTATGGTTTTAAGCGCATCGTCTGCGGCGGCCAGCACGGCCTGTTCTGCCATGGCTTTGGTCTGCGGGTAGGGTGCATGAAAATGGGCCGGGTAGGGGACTGATTCGTCCACCCCTTGCATGTTGCCGCCGTCAAACACCACGCTGGGGCTGCTGGTGAATATCAGCATGGGCACCCGGCTGGATCGGCAGGCCGCAATGACATTGCCGGTGCCGATCACATTGGGCCGGTGATATGCCTCGAGCGTGCCCCACACCCCGGCTTTGGCCGCTGCGTGGAAAACAGCATCCCTACCGCGAACCGCGTCCTCGACGGCATCGGCGTCGGCGATGTCTCCGCGCAGCTGACGGACATCGAGGACATCCAGATCCGGGTATGTGCCCCGTGAGAAGCTGACCACCCGATGTCCGCAGGCCAACAGCTGCCGCACGATGGCACGGCCCAAAAACCCCCCGCCGCCGGTAACCAGAATGTTTTTTGGCCTGATGATTGCCGATGATTGCCTGGTTTTCATAAAGGTTCCCCGTTATCCTCTTTTTTCCGCCCAGACGGCCAACTGCTCCCTGAATATCTTGGAATTGTGGCGGATATCGACGGGGAAGGACGGATGAAACAGGATCGTTGCGATGTCTTCCGTGATCGGGCTGGCCTTGGCCAGCGCCAGCAGTTCTTTTTTCAAGCCTTTTTTATCCTTGCCGGCGTCTCCGGGTTCCAGTTCGATACAGACCACCGGCCGCTGCCGTCCGCGGGGACCCACACCGACCAGTGCACTGCGGAAAACGCGGGGATGGTTGTTGAATACGGCCTCGCAGGGAATCGTGAACATGGTTTTTTTTGAACTGATCACCCGGTGGCTTTTACGGCCGCAGAACCAGATGCGGCCTTTTTTATCGACCCACCCCAGGTCTCCCATGCGGTGCCAGAAGGTGTCGCCGTCGACGATCTTGGCCAGTGCGTCCTCCCGGGGGCGCTCGTAATAGCCGCGGGTCACCTGATCGCCGCGAACGCTGATCTCACCGATTTCTCCGTCCGGTAGCCGCAGGTCGTCGGTCCAGCGGCCAATCGGACCGTCCGAGATGCGGATGATTCGAACGTCGATGCCGGATACGGGTTTTCCGACGCACATGCCGTAGCCCTGCTCGCTGAGCTTGCGGGTTTCTTTTAGGATCGCGTCGCTGCCGAAAGTGCTGACCGGCATGGCCTCCGTGGCTCCATACCCGGTATGGATCTGAGCGTCCTCGGTGAGCATGGTGCAAAACTGTTCGACGTTGGCCGGTGTGGCCGGTGCGCCCGCGGAAATCACCCGCCTCAAGGTGGGCAGTTTGATTCCTTTATCCTTGCCGTAGCGGCCGACGCGGTTGAGCAGGGCAGGGGAGGCGAACATATTGGTAACGCCGTGATTGACGATGGCCTCAATGATTCGTTCCGGGTTGACATGGGCGGGCTTGGTGGGGTCCATGTCAGGGATAATGGCCGTCATTCCCAATGCCGGGTCGAAAAGAGCGAAAAGCGGGAACGTGGGCAGGTCGATTTCACCCGGGGTGATGCCGAACTGGGTGCGGATGCTGCGAATCTGGGCATCGAAGACCCCGTGGGTGTAAAAAACACCCTTGGCCGGACCGGTGCTGCCGGTGGTAAAGAGGATGGCGGCAATTTGATCGGCCCGGGTGCCAGCCATGCGGTATGGTTCCCACTGCCTGCTGCGCACCTGACGCAGGGTGAGTCCACCCCAAAACCAGCGTCTGCCGACGGTAATGAAGGTCTTGACGCTTTTGAAATACCCGGGGGCCAGGGTGCGCAGCACATGGGCTGGGGGAATGCCGACCAGGGCCTGGGCCTGACTTTCTTTCAGGCAGTTCAACATCCGGGAGACGCCCATACCCGGGTCTACCACAACGGGCACGGCCCCCACCTTGAACAGAGCAAAGACCAGGGCGAAGAATTCCAGGCTCGGCCTGACCATGAGAATGGTGCGTACGCCGCGGCTGACGCCCCTATCGTCAAGGCCCCGGGCCAGGCAATCCGATTCGATATCCAGCTGGCGGAAGGTAAGATGGGTGTAGGCCACCCGGCCTTGGCTGTCCCTGCCGCAAGGGCAGACCACCGCCCGCTTGTAGGGTTGGCTGCGTGCCATGCTGCGCAGGTAGGTGGCCACGTTGACGATGGTGGCAGGTTTTTCAGGCGTCGTTTCCATAAATTCCCAAACTCTTCAATTCTCATTATCATGAGGTTTGGAATTTTCAATTTGACTATTGTGATTTATTTGTCGTTTGGGTTTTGATTATTGTTATTTATTGGTTATCGGATGCCGGTCCAGAAAATCCTTAACCAATCCGATGATCCGATCCGGCACATCTTCGAGCAGGTAGTGGCCGGCGTCGTCGAAGAGGTGTTTTTCAGCCTTCGGAAAACGCCGGCACCACTCGTTGTAGTAATCCACGTCGAAGACGAAGTCATGGCGCCCCCACAGGATCAGCATGGGGATATGGGCCAGTAGGTGCAGATCACGGTCCACCCTGTTGACGATGTGGAATCCCGGATCACCGGGTACCAGTGGAATGTCCTGGACGAAGCGCAAGGTGGCCAGCCGGTTTTTCGGGCAGTTATAGGGTGCCAGCAACCCTTGTTTCACGCTCGTGGTCAAGCGCTTTCGCGGGGCCATGTGAAGGGCCCCTCTGGCAAACAAATTTCCATAAAGTACGGCCGGCGTGGCCAGTGCGCCCAGATTGCGAACCACCCACAGCCGCAGGGGGATGCGCTTGCGGTCCGGCGGGAAAAAGCCTGCCGTGTTGGTGATGATCAGACGAGCCACCCGATGCGGGTTGGCCACGGCCCAGGCCATGGCGATCATGCCGCCCCAGTCATGGACCATGAGCGTGACCCGATCCAGGTCAAGATGATCCATCAGCGCCGAAAAATCAGCCACCCGGCTCTGCAGGCGGAAGTCGTATGCACCATCATCGGGCTTGTCCGACAGACCGCATCCCATGTGATCCGGGGCGATGGCGCGATGGCCACCGGCAAGGGCGGCGATGATGCGGCGAAAGAAAAAAGACCAGGTGGGGTTGCCGTGCACCATGACCACCGGGTTGCCTTTTCCCTGGTCGACAAAGTGATAGCGCAATCCGTTGCGATCCAGAAAATGAGGCTGGAACGGATAGAGATGCCGGTAATCGTCCGGCTCGACGGCTGGGTTAAGACGGGTCATGGTCACGTGTTGCCGGTTGCTGGAACCAGGGCCAGTTCGAAATTTTCCATTTTGTAGATGGCCAGGCCATCCACACCGAGCAGGCCGTTGGCCCGGATCGTCGGGGAGCGTCCATCACGCACACAGGTGATCAGG
Organism: Desulfosarcina sp.; assembly: GCA_018224455.1. Classification (GTDB taxonomy): domain Bacteria; phylum Desulfobacterota; class Desulfobacteria; order Desulfobacterales; family Desulfosarcinaceae; genus Desulfosarcina. The sequence continues at coordinate 2,682 of JAGTUY010000501.1, read as the reverse complement.
GCCTCCACGGCAACGGTTTTGTTTGTCGGAATAATCTGCCCGCGATAGGTCCAACTGTGGCGGCTGCCTTCCACCATGCGGAACCGGTGGGTGTCCACCAGATGGGGCCACCGCTTCATTGCCACAGTTTTAACCAGTTGTAAAAAGGATTCTAACCCCAAGGAGCCGGGGCAGACCGGATCCTGATGGAAATGGGCCTTGAAAAACCATTCGTCCGGGTCCACCTTTTTAATGCCGCGAATGTAGCCCAATCCGGATGCTCCGCCTTCCGGCAGATTGGCGTCGATGCGGTCAATCATCAACAGTGCCTTGCCGGGCAGGGCCAGTTGATTCACAGATACGGGAAGATCGGCGGCGGATCCCGGTGTATGCGGGGGATCCATGGACAGGGCGCAGGCACCGTCCGCGGTGCCGGAATAGGGGGACATGGCCTCGACCAGGGGATCCGCATGCCCCATGCCCTTTTGGTCGTTGAGCGCTTCAGCGGAAAAGAACCCGAAATAGGTGTTGCCGGCGTAGACCGGTTCGTCACCGGCATGAACCTCGAAATCGAAATTTTCAATGATCATGTCCGCCGCCTCGCTGACTTTGGTCATGCGGCAGCGCATGGTCAAGATACCGGTGGCCGGCATCACCTGACGGCGCAGGATGGCGCTGCCCCCCAGGTTGCGAAACTTCAGGTCACGCTGGCTGCGCAGCGCAGAGCCTGCATAGGCTGCCAGCCACCCGCAGGGTTGCAGGGCGATTTCCAGCAAGACGCAGAAGGGCATGACGCCGGAGCGGTCGGCGGCAAAATACCACGCCCTCTCGGGGATGTCATACTGGGCAGTTACCCATCCGTCGGCCTTGAGCGACCAAGGGGGGGGCTCTACATGGATCACGCGATCCATGAAGCAGTAGGGCGGTCCCGGAAGGCGGGCGATCTTGCGGCGTTCGTCGAAGATGCGGTAGGGCTCGCCGAAGGCCTCGGAGGGTTTCCCCGTGGCAAAGGCCAGGATGGAGGCCCGGTCGTACAGGGGGACGGCAGGTGCCGTCGGTTCATCGACCCGTTTTGACCGTATTTTTTGTTGACGCCATGCGGTCTCGATCTCCTCACGCCCGATCCCGGTCATCTTGATGGACATATCCTTGAAAAAGACGATGGGACGCCCGTCGGCCGACATGTGGGCGTCGGCAATGGCGTATGGTTCGGGGCCGTATCCGATTTCGCTGATCTGGATGTCGTAGTGCACATGGCGCGTTGCCGGGGTGACCGGCCCGCGGCACTTGAGCCGGGCGGCATTGCCGATTACCGGTTCGTAGCACACGCCGGGCTTGTCCGTCACCCATCCCATGCGCTGCAGAAAGACCCGCAGCGTGTGGGCGCAGCATTCGTACATGAGGGTGCCGGGCATGACCATGTCGTCCACGAAATGGCAGACGAGGAACCAGTCGTCGGGGTGGATGTCCGCCTCGGCCCGGATCAGGCCCAGACCATAACGGCCGCCCTCGGGGTCAAGTTCAAGGATGCGGTGGATCAGACGCATGCGGCCACCGGGCAGATGCAAACGGGTCGAAAGGTCGATGCCGGCGAACGGTCGGCCGAAACAGCCGGCCAGATCGCCGCGGCGCAGGGCGTCCACCTGGTCATCCGAATAGGATTCCCTGGCCATGGGAACCGGCGGCTGCCAATCCATCGGACGTCTGCCGGGGAAGGCCTGGCGTTCCCGTTGGGTGAGGATGATGCCACCGGAATTGGCCACTTCGGCTTCGGTGAAAAAGCCGGCACAACCGTCGCGCATGCTGATCAGGTGTTCACCGTTGATATAGCCTTCGAAGTGGAAAAAGAACATCCAGGTCTCCCCCTGGCGTACGAAACGGTCGATGGCGATCTCGTAGCGAATGGTTTCCCCGGGGCGAGGCAACCCCCGGTGAAAAACCACCACCGCGTCCAGCAAACGGTAGGTCCGCTGACCTTTCACCCGGTGGTCGATACCCAGGTACGAACTCAGAAAGAGGTCCGCCTGACCGGCCTCCACACTGATGCATACCGGTGCGCGATCACCATCCAGGTACCAGGCACCGGTCAGGACGTCATGCTCGGTGACCACCCGGCCCGACTCCAGGGAGAGCATTTCGCCCTGCACGGAGACGATGCGGTCCACCAGCATCAACGGTTCGTCTGGCAGGCGCACCCGCACGCGGTAGGTATCGACCACGTCAAAGGCCGGTCCCAGGACCCGGCCCACGCTGCCCACGGCAAACGCCATGCACATCTCCCGGTCAAAGGCGGGGGGACTCGGCGGTGCCGGCACCCGTAAAGGGGCGGCGGGCATGCTCGGCTGTTTCGGGGGGGCGTCGGTCAAGCGGGCGCCCGACCCCAGCAGGCGGGCCTGCAGGTCAACGGTCTCGGCAACGCTGCGGGTCAATTCCTGAGAGAAGTCGAGAAACTGCTGGTGGGCGCTGGCCGTGGTTGCCATGTTCCGGCCCATCGCCTCAAGCAATTGCACCCACGGGGCATCGAAAGACGATGCGTTTCCAGCAGGGGCCGGCGACCCCTCCGTGGCTTGCCGCGCCGCGGTTTTAAAATCACCGGGCGCCTTGGGTTCGATCGGTGCCGACGGCAGCGATTCGGACGGGTTCTGCCTTGCCAACGGCTCGGGCAGCGCAGGGGAGATGATCGGACCGCCCACGGTGACCGTC
>JAGTUY010000500.1 GCA_018224455.1 Desulfosarcina sp. | reverse complement strand
GAATGGGATAGATGCCCTTGGTGGCCTCGCCAAGGCGGCGTTCGCTGCCGATAAGCGTGGCCTCCTTGGCGGCGCTGAACAACTGGTCCCGGTGGTCGGGGTGGGCGATGCCGATCAGCGCCAGCACTCGTTCTTGAAGGCTTTTGCCGAACAGGTTCACCGCGCCGTATTCGGTGACCACGTAGTGGACGTCTCCCCGGGGAACCACCACCGATGGGCCATTCAGGGCCGGAACGATATTGCTGCGCTTGCCGTCCTGCGACGTGGCGTAGAGCATGAGGATGGATTTGCCCCCTTTGGACCGCCTGGCGCCGCGGACAAAATCGGGGATGCCGGATACACCGGCGAAAAAAGTATGCTCTGAGGCCTCGGCGGCCACTTGGCCGGTCAGGTCGATGGTGTGGGCCACGTTCATGGAAATCATGCGGTTGTGCTGGGAGATGATGAAGGGGTCGTTCACATAGTCCGACGGCCGGAAATCAACCCCCGGGTTGTCGTGGAGAAACTCGTACAGGTTATGGCTGCCGATGGCGCAGGAAGCGACCAGTTTGCCTTCATTGAGTCCTTTCCTGCGGTTGGTGATCACTCCCGAGGCGTACAGGTGCATCACGTCATCGGTGATGTACTGGGAGTGGAATCCCAGATCGTTCTTGTCGGCCAGGGCCTTGACCGTCGCCTGGGAGGCGGCGTCCAGACCGATCTGGAGCGTGGAGCCGTCATCCACGAAGCGGGCAATGTGTTTGCCGATCCATTCGGCCGCCCCGGATTGCTTGCGCAGGTTGATGGATAAAATCGGTTCTTCGTGCTCCACCAGCACATGAACGTTGTTGACGTGAATGAAGCTTTGCCCCATGGTGCGGGGCATTCTTGGATTCACCTGGGCGATCACCAGGTCGGCGCTCTGGGCGGCTGCCAGGGTCACGTCAACGGACACGCCCAGGCTCATCCAGCCGAAATCGTCGGGCGGCGACACCTGGATCAGGGCCACGTGAATAGGCAGTTTGCGTGAGAGGAACAGGCCGGGCACCTCGGACATGTTGATGGGCGTAATAAAGCGCATGTAACGGGCAATGGCCTCCGTATCCGCCGAGCCCAGATAGATCGTGCGAATGTTGAGGCTGTGATCGCGGGTTTTGTCGGCGATCTCGGACAAAGAGGTGGTCTCCCGGCTCATGAGCCGGACGATCTCCAGTCCGCTGATTTTGGTGGCGGCAGCCGACAGGGCGCGGACCAGCGCCTGGGGCTCTCCGCTGGCGCTGCTGACATAGACCCGTTTGCCGGGGCGGATCATGGCGATGGCCGCCTCTGCCGTGCGCTTTTTCTCCACATAACTGTCAGCCCAGTAAATCGACCGTTTCATCATCTACCTCCTAATCTTTATTGACACCTGCTTGCAAATGGGTTGGAAATTAAAAAAGGGATCGCGCCGGTTACAGGCCAGACGCACATCCCGATTCCATCGGCAATCACTTTTAAACCGGCCACGGTGGTGTTTAAACCGCCGCTTCCGTTTACCCATAAATTGGTTATACCATTAATATCGACGGGAGATGGCCGCTGTCAAGCACAAAGCATCGAACGCCTTGAATTACCATTCAACGCATGCTATTAGATGAGTCAGGAGTATCGTCGTTTCGCCCAAGGACGGTCTACGCCCCCAGAACAGTCAATTTGGTTAGACCATTGCCTTCTCAAGCGACACGTTGCCGTCCATCACCCATGGCCATTGATTTGCGACTCGCTGGCGGCTGACATTCATTCGGTAAGTATGCCCCCATTTAATCCAACTGGAGCTGACATTCGATCATGCCACACGAACTTAAACCCATCAAACCCAAGCGCATATCCGACCAGGTGTTTGACCAGTTGCGGGAACTGATTTTCCGTGGTGAATTCAAAGCCGGCGAGAAAATCCTCACCGAGCGGGAGCTTGCCGAAGCCTTTGGTGTCAGTCGCACCTCGGTAAGAGATGCCATCAACAAACTGGTCGTCATGGGTCTGCTGGACCAGAAGCAAGGGCAGGGCACCTTTGTCCGACTGCCGGAATCCAGCGAGAAAAGCGTTCTGGCCACCATGGTGGAGAGTCAGGACGCCTCCATCACCGACCTGTTGGAAGTCCGCATGGGGCTGGAGTGCAATGCCGCAGCATTGGCGGCCAGCCGGGCGGTCGAAAAGGATTTTCAGTTCATGGAGAAAAGCATCGAGGAGATGCAAAAGGAAGTCAAGTCCGGGAGACTCGGCAACGAGGCCGATGCCTCGTTCCACATGGCCATTGCCTATGCCACGAACAATCCCCTCCAGGTCTTCATCATGAAGAACTTCTACGATTTCCTGTTCACCGGCATCAAGGTCAACCTGGAGGGCCTGTACAAAGTACCGGGCAACATCGTTACCATTTTGAACCAGCACCAGGCCATTTACCAAGCCATCCGGGAGCACAATCCGGAAGCGGCCCACGGGGCCATGAAACTGCATATCAATTTTGTATACCATTTCTTCGGCGGCAGGGTCGGCGATTGAACGCTGCGGGCGGGTTTATCAGCAACGATTGACCATGGCCAGCGGGGGGCAGCCGTTCGGCATGCCCCCTTTTTCGGTCTGTGCCTTCGATCGAAGGTTCTAAAGCAGATTCTCGAAAAAATCATTCCCCTTGTCATCCACCAGGATAAAGGCCGGGAAATCCTTGACCGTGATCATGTATATCGCCTCCATGCCCAGTTCGGGGTATTCAAGCACCTCAACCGAGGTGATGCACTCCTTGCCCAGACGCGCGGCCGGCCCGCCGATGGAACCGAGGTAGAACCCGCCGTATTTTTTACAGGACGCCGTTACCGCTTTGGAGCGGTTGCCCTTGGCCAGCATGACCATGGAAGCGCCCTGGGCCTGGAAGATCGGCACATAGGAATCCATGCGGCCGGCGGTGGTGGGCCCGAATGAACCGGATGGGTAGCCTTCAGGCGTTTTGGCCGGACCGGCGTAGTAGATGATGTGATCTTTCAGATAGTGGGGCAGACCCTGACCACTGTCCAGGCGTTCCTTGAGCTTGGCATGGGCGATATCCCGGCCCACGATGATCTTGCCGGACAGGTTGAGACGGGTGGCCACCGGATACTGGGTGAGAATGGCCCGGATGTCGTCCATGGGCTGGTTCAGGTCGATGGCCACGGCGACATCGTCGGCGCCCTGCGGTTCGGGCAGAAAGCGCGCGGGGTCGGTTTCCAGCTGCTCCAGGAAAATGCCTTCGGCGGTAATTTTGGCCTTGATGTTGCGGTCCGCACTGCAGCTGACGCCGATACCGATCGGGCAGGAGGCGCCATGGCGCGGCAGGCGGACCACGCGAATGTCGTGGCAGAAGTACTTGCCGCCGAACTGGGCACCGATGCCCAACGCCTGCGCCCGCGCCAGCAACTCTTTTTCCAGTTCCCGGTCACGGAAGCCATGGCCGGTCTGGCTGCCGGCAGTCGGCAGACCATCCAGGTAGCCCGCCGAGGCCAGCTTCACCGTCTTCAGGTTGAACTCCGCCGACGTTCCCCCCACCACAACAGCCAGGTGGTAGGGCGGGCAGGCGGCGGTGCCCAGGGTCTTCATTTTGGCCGTGAGAAAATCAACCAGGGTGCCCGGGTTGAGCACTGCCTTGGTTTCCTGAAACAGATAGGTTTTGTTGGCCGAGCCGCCGCCTTTGGCAATGAACAGGAATTTATAGGCATCGCCGCTGGTCGCGTATATCTCAACCTGGGCAGGCAGGTTGCACCCGGTATTCTTCTCTTCATACATGGTCAGCGGTGCGTTCTGGGAATAGCGCAGATTGGCCTGGGTGTATGCGTTGAACACGCCTTTGGAAAGCGCTTTTTTATCGCTGAAGCCCGTCCACACCTGCTGGCCCTTTTTTCCCATAATGATGGCGGTGCCGGTGTCTTGGCACATGGGAAATTCCATTTCGGCGGAGATGACGGCGTTTTTGAGCATTTCCAGCGCCACATAGCGGTCATTGCCCGAGCTCTGGGAATCCTTGAAGATTTTTTGCAACTGAGCCAGGTGGGTTGGCCGCAGCAGGTGGGAAACATCCTTGAAGGCCGATTCGGCCAGCAGCTCCAACCCTTCGGGCGCGACCTTCAGCACGGTCTGTCCCTCGAACCGGGCGGTGGAGACGTGATCGACAGTGAGCAGCCGGTATCGGGTGTCGTCCTCGCCCAGGGGCAGCAGTTCTGCATACTTGAATTCAACCATGATTCATCTCCTTCTGCGGTTAAGGGAAATGGGACAACAGTTTAACTGGGTGTTGAAAATGGACAACGGCATCCCAGCCGCGCTCAACAAAGGTTGAAGAAATTTAATCTAATGGGAGGGTCCGCGCATTGTCAAGGCGTTTCCGGGTAACGTGGGGCGCCACCCCAGTCGGTTTTGTATATGGCCGAAACGACGATCAAGGCCTCCTCTCGACCCCGTCTACTATTGACGCGCT
>JAGTUY010000499.1 GCA_018224455.1 Desulfosarcina sp. | reverse complement strand
TGCTGGGCCACAGCCTGGAACGCTTCGACAAGGGTCGCTTCGACTTCCTGGTCACCGCCTGCGCCACCTGCACCTCCACCATCCATGAGGTTTGGCCGAAGATGGCGGACGCACGCCACCGCGACGCGGCCACCCGGCTGGCCCGGCGGACCGTGGACATCAATCAGTTCCTGGTCAATGAAGCCCACCTTCAGCCGTTGACGAACGCCACCGGCAACGACTGTACCGTCACCTACCACGACCCGTGCCATTTGAAGAAAAGCCTGAAGGTGTTCAACGAACCCCGTGCCGTGATCAATGCCACTCCCGGTTGCATCCTGACGGAAATGGCCGAACCTGACTGGTGCTGCGGCATGGGTGGCAGTTTCAACCTGCAGTATTACGACATCTCAAAAGGTATCGGCATGAAAAAGGCGGCTCAGATCAAAGATACGGGTGCCGACGTGCTGGCCACGGGATGTCCGGCCTGCATGATCCAGATCTCGGACATGCTCTCCCAGGCCGGTGCGAAAATCGCCGTGCGGCATCCCATCGAATTGTTGGCAGAAGCCCTGGACGAATGAAAATTCAGCTCAAACCCATCAGCCCCAAACGCATTTCCGATCAGGTCTTCGACCAACTGCGGGAGCTGATCTTTCGCGGCGACTACCAACCCGGCCAACAGATCATGACCGAGCGTGAACTCGCCGACGCCCTGAATGTCAGCCGCAACTCCGTGCACGAAGCGATCAACAAGTTGGTCACCTTGCGTTTCCTGGAGCAGCGCCAGGGCCAGGGCACCTTCGTGCGTTCGATGGACGAAGCCGTGAAAATACCGCTGGCCACGGTTATGGAGGCCCAGGACGCCAGCCTTATCGACCTGCTGGAAATGCGCATGGGAATCGAGTGTACGGCCGCATCGCTGGCGGCCCAGCGGGCCAACCCGGCGGATCTGGATGCCATTGAAAAGTCCATCGCGGATATGGAAGCCGATACCTGCGCTGGTGGGCTGGGCACCGAGGGGGATCTCTCATTCCACATGGCCATCGCCTGGGCAACCAAAAACCCCCTGCAGGTTTACATCATGAAGAATGTCTCTGACTTTCTGCACGTGGGAATCCGGGAAAACCTGCTGCACCTATACGAAGATCCGGACAACATCGTCGAGATTCTTAAGCAGCACAAGGCCGTCTATCAGGCCATCCGCAGTGGTGACGCCGAAGCGGCCTACCGGACCATGAAAAATCACATCAATTATGTGATCCGCTTTTTCCGGAACCGGAAAGAAAATTCCAAACAGCAAATCCCAAAAATCAAATAAATCCCAAAAAACAATATCCAAATCTTAAACACAAGTTCATTATTTCAAGAGGCGCTGTTCATCGGTTTGATCGTGGGGGGTACGATTACCATCCCCCACCAGCGCCGGGCCATGCGGGCGTGGGATGAATTGAAAAACAAAAGCGCTGCATGATGGATGGTCATCCCTGCGACACGTAGTTTTCCTGTGCTTTTTGAAATCGGCGGATTTTTTATCCGGCTTCCGCCGGCGGTCGTGCCGTGCAAAATAGTATTTTTATATAGATCTTAGCTGCCTTATCGATTATTGCAATTTGATTTGTCGAACGAAGGCGATTAACTTTAAACTTGGCTTTCAGGAGCAGATACGTCTGAAAACGGGAGAAAAAAAAATGGTCGAGAAAAACCCATCATCGAAACCCCTTCGCCTGACCGAAACAGTCAGAGGGGCCGGCTGAGCGTCCAAACTGCCTCCAGGGGACCTGGAAAAAGCGTTGTGCGGGCTGGATTTTCCAACCGACCCCAATGTGCTGGTCGGCCTGTCCAGGGTGGATGATGCCGGGGTTTACAGGGTGTCCGACGATCTGGCCTTGATTCAGACGGTGGATTTTTTCACACCGGTGGTGGACGATCCCTACTGGTTTGGGCAGATCGCCGCGGCCAATGCCCTGAGCGATGTCTATGCCATGGGCGGGGAGCCCAAAACGGCCATGAACCTGGTTGGCTTTCCCCTGAAACGGATGGACCTGTCCGTCTTGAGAGAGGTGATCCAGGGAGGGATCGACAAGGTCAGGGAGGCGGGTGTGGTGCTGCTGGGCGGCCACAGCGTGGAGGACGATGAACTCAAATACGGACTTTCCGTGACTGGTTTTATCCATCCCAACCGGATTCTGACCAAACAAGGGTTTAACGTGGGCGACCGACTGGTGCTCACCAAACCTTTGGGTACGGGCATCGTCAACACGGCCATCAAAGGTAATTTGGCCTCCGGGGAGATCACCCGTAAGGTAACGGCCATCATGGCGGCCCTGAACCGGACTGCCGCCACGGTGATGAGAGAATATCCGGTACATGCCTGTACGGACATCACCGGTTTCGGGCTCATCGGCCATCTGGCCGAGATGATGCAGGGAACCGGCCTGGGATTGAAGATCGTGCTGGAAAAACTGCCCATCATCGACGTGGCGCTCGGGTTTGCAGCCATGGGCATGGTTCCGGGCGGGACTCACAAGAACCGGAGTTTCCGTGCGCCCATGGTGGACATGGACGAGGGCGTGGATCCAGCCATGCAGGACATCATCTACGATCCCCAGACCTCCGGTGGTCTGTGCATTGCCGTTGCACCGACATCGGCAGAGGGGTTGGTGGACCACCTGCAAAGCGAAGGTGTGGAACACGCGGCCATCATCGGCGAGGTGGTGGACTACCCGGCAGGAATCATCCAGATCGTTTAATGACAAATTGAGCATATCGACGCGCTAGACGATTCCGAAGATCATCGATGCATTTGACCCGGGAATCCGAAACGCGGTATAACCGCCCATAGAGACATCGCCTCCGATGTCGGCCGGTCCATGGGAATCGGAAAGTGAGGGCCATGTTTGCGCTCAAAAAAACGATCACCCCGCTTATTTTCTGGGGTCCAGGATCATCCCTTATGCATGGCGCCACCTGCTGCCCCGGGCAGTCAACTTGCATACCTCTGCCAATGCTCTTCATGAATACATCGGTATTCT
>JAGTUY010000498.1 GCA_018224455.1 Desulfosarcina sp. | reverse complement strand
GGGGTTCAGAGTTCAGAGGTTCAACGTTCTGGGTTCGGGGTTCGGGGTTCGGGGTTCTGGGTTCGGGGTTCTGGGTTCTGGGTTCGGGGTTCGGGGTTCTGGGTTCGGGGTTTGAAAGCGAAGACCACCGCGACACTTGACGAATTCTCTCTCGACGCCCCAGCAAGGGTCAGCCTTGACTGAGCTGAATTGTTGAGCAACCGGTCGGCTGTTTTTTTACGATTGGATATGGTAGCGTAATCTTAAAATCCAGTTAAAATACGGAGTACCCTGAACCCTGAACGGCTTCACAACAGCAAATCGTCCCTATACCCCAAACCACCGCATAGGCAAAGGCTTTTTTGATACCGTCATGGAACACGACCTGGATCGAAAAATAAAGATGGAGGAACGGCTCGAACGGATGTTCCACTGTCTGGTCGACAGGGTCTACCGTCGATGGCCCCGTCCGGTCCCTCCGACCCATCTTCTCAGATCCTGCCGCCTCATCTCCCATCGCGGTGAACACGACAACCACAGCCGAATCGAAAACAGCCTGGCGTCGTTTGACGCGGCAGTCGATGCCGGGGTCTGGGGCATCGAACTGGATCTGCGCTGGACCCGTGACCGGGTTCCGGTAGTCTTTCACGACCTGGATACCCGCCGCCTGTTCGATGAAGATGCCAGGATCGGCCACATGGCGCTGGCCACCATCAAGGAAAGATTTCCCTCGATCCCGACCCTGTCGGAAGTGATCGACCGATACGGCGGCCGGCTGCACCTAATGATAGAAATCAAGGAAGAACCCTACCCGGCGCCCGCGCTGCAGTCCCGCCGCATGCAAAAACAGCTCGAGGCCCTCTCCCCCGGTAAGGATTTCCACCTGATGGGCCTGCATCCCGGCCTGTTCGACTATTTCGCCTTTCTACCGGCCAGGGCCTTCGTTCCCATCGCCCGGTTACGAATCGACCGTTTCAGTCGCATGGCGGCATCGAGTGGGTGGGGTGGTATCGCCGGCCATTACCTGTTGGCAACCCATGGGTTGGTAACCCGCCATCATCGGCTGGGTCAGGGTGTCGGGACCGGCTTTGCCGATTCCCGGCGCTGCCTGTTCCGTGAGGTCGCCCGCGGCGTGGATTGGATTTTTTCCAACCGGGCGGCGGAAATGCAGGCCATATGCAGGAGCGTCTAACGCTGCCAAACTGGACGTCTGCGATCAGACCTCGTCTGTATGCTGCTCCTGGACCGGAAACAACAAATTACAATGACCAAATTCCAAATAAATCCCAAATTCCAATGTCCAAAATAAGGGCGAAACCAGCAGTCGATCGTCAAGTTGGCTTCCCCCATAGATGATTACGCTTGGAATTTAGGATTTGGATATTGTGATTTACCTGTGATTTGATTTTTGGTTATTGTTATTTTTCTCTTAAAGCAGTGCTGCCTGCGCCCGCCCCTTCTCTTCATCGACGAAATAGAGCAAAATGGCCCCGGCGGCAAAGAGGATCAGCACCGAGGCCATGCTCCATCGGGCGGCCATGGCACCCACCTGGACCAGATCCGTGGCCGTGGGATCTGCCGGCATGAGTATCCGGCGCATGAGCAGTCCCACACCGCCCACCAGCACCGGTCCGATGATGGCGGCGAATTTGCCCAGCATGTTATAAAAGCCGAAAAACTCCGCCGGTTTATCCGCCGGGATCAGGCGGGAGTAATAGGAGCGGGAAAGGGCCTGGATGCCTCCCTGCACCAGACCGATGACCACCGCCAGCACGTAGAATTCTTCCTTGCGGGTCATGGTGATCCCCCAGAAGGTGGCCGCCACGTAAACGCCAATGGCGATGTATATGCCTTTGCGCGGCCCCAGCCGCTGGCCCAGCCGGCCAAATACCAGGGCCGCCGGAAAGCCCACGAACTGGGTTACCAGAAGGGCCAGGAGAAGGTCGTTGGCGGCAAAACCCAAACTCATGCCGTAATCCACCGCCATGCGGATGATCGTGTCCACCCCGTCGATGTACAACCAGTAGGCACACAAAAACAAAAGGACGGTCTTCATGTGCCGCATTCGGCCCAAGGTGTGCCTGAGTTGGGCCAAACCGCCGGACCAGATGCCGGCGGTGGTGGTCCGCGTCGCAGCCGCAGGCGCTTCGGGCACCCAGAACAGGATGAACAAGGTGAAGAATCCCCACCACAGGGCCACGGTTAAAAAACCGATCCGCACCGCCTGACCGGCATCGGCCAGACCAAACCGCTGGGGCATGGTCACCATCAGCACGTTGATCAAAAAGAGCAGCCCACCGCCCAGGTAGCCCATGGAAAATCCGAAGCCCGACACGAAATCCACGTCCTTTTCTCCGGCCACCTCCGGCATCAGCGCATCGTAAAAGATATTGGCGCCGGAAAAACCGATCACACCCAGGGCATAGACCACCACAGCAAAAGCCCATTGCCCCTGGCCCACGAAGTAGAGGGCGGCAGTCATCAGCACCCCCAGGTAGGCAAACAGGGCCAGAAACCGCTTGCGGGCAGAACCCCGATCAGCCACGGCACCTAAAATCGGTGCGGCCAGGGCCACCAGCAGACCGGCGAGGGCATTACCCAGTCCCAATCGCGCCGTGCTGAGATTGACGTCGACGCCGGCACTCCAGTACTGCTTGAAAAAAACAGGGAAAAAACCGGACATCACCGTGGTGGCAAAAGCGGAATTGGCCCAGTCATACATGGCCCAGCCCCATACTGCCTTTCTTCGTGATTTCATGACAATCGTGCTCCTTGGGCCGACGGCGCTCATTTTCACTTGAAAAAAAGGGCCGTCAACCGTATCCTTGCGTGGCAGCCCAGTGCACCGAACCCGCTCCTGAAACGGTCAATTCGGATGAAGATGAACAGCGACGCCTTAAACCTGCCGGTATTCTTCCCAAATGAGGATTTTGACACGCACTTTAAGGTATTCCACGAGTTGATGTCAAACAAGGTGTTTGAGATCCTGCTGGTGGCCAGCCCTTACGACGCCTATATCCTGGAGGAAGACGGCAGCCTGGCGTCCAAGATCATCAATGAATACCGTGGGCTGAACCTCAGCCGCCCGCCGCGGATCACCCAGGCGGCCACTGCCGGCCAGGCCATGGACATGCTGGCCCAAAAGCCGTTCCACCTGGTCATCGCCATGCCTCACCTGGACGACATGGACGTCTTCGACCTGGGCCTCCAGGTCAAACGCGTCCACGCCGACTTGCCGGTGGTGCTCCTGGCCCACAGCGTCAAGGGGATCTACCCGCCGCCGGAGGGGAAAGACATCTCCGGCATCGACCAGACCTTCATCTGGTCCGGGGATTCGGACCTGCTGCTGGCGATCGTCAAGAGCATGGAAGACCGGCTCAACGTGGCCGCAGATACCCAAAAAGCCATGGTGCGGGTCCTGATTCTGGTGGAGGACTCTCCCCTGTATACCTCCTACTTCCTGCCGCTGATCTACAAAGAGGTTGTCAACCAGACCCAAGAGGTACTTGAAGAGAGCCTGAACCAGGAACACCGTCTGCTCAAAATGCGCGCCCGGCCGAAGATCCTCGTAGCCGAAAGCTACGAACAGGCCATGTCCCTTTACCGGCAGTACGGTGAGTATCTGTTCGGCATCATCTCCGACACCCGGTACCCCAAGGGTGGCATGGTTACGGCCGATGCCGGCTACACCTTCCTGCGCGGGGTCCATCGAGCGATTCCCGATCTGCCGCTTCTGCTGATCAGCAACGAGTCCCAAAACAAAGATCTAGCCGAACGGGTGCCGGCGGCCTTTCTAGACAAGAACAGCGACAATCTGCTGGCCGAAATCCACCAGTTCTTTCTAAATGCCCTGGGGTTCGGTGATTTTGTCTTCAAGCGGCCCAACGGCAGCGAAATCGCCCGCGCCGCCAATCTCAAAGCCCTCGAGGAGATCCTGCCGACCGTACCCGATGAATCCCTGCTCTACCACGCCACCCGCAACCGTTTCTCCAACTGGATCATGGCCCGTGGTGAAATCGCCATGGCCTCGCGCTTGCGAAAGGCCAAGGCTGACGATTTTTCCGGCGCGGACGACATCCGCCAGTATATCATCGCCCACATCCACGCGCTTCGCAAATGGCGTCAGAAAGGGGTGGTGGTGCATTTCAACTCCAAGGACTACGACCCCGAGATCTCCGATTTCGTTAAAATCGGCAAGGGGTCCCTGGGTGGAAAGGCCCGGGGGCTGGCCTTCGTGTCCAACCTGCTGCGCCGGTCACCCCACCTTCAGGAACGCTACCCGGAGGTCACCATCCAGGTGCCTCAGACCCTGGTGATCACCACGGAAGGATTCGACGCCTTTATCTCCCATAACGGGCTGGAACCGTCAGCCATGGCGGATGACTCAGACGACCAGATTGCCAAGGCCTTTCTCGCCGGATCAATGCCCCCCTGGCTGGCGGAACAGTTGAACCGATTCCTGGAAGCCGTTCATCAGCCCTTGTCAATCAGGAGTTCGGGGCTGCTTGAGGATGTCCACAACCACCCGTTCACCGGCCTTTATAAAACCTACATGGTGCCCAACAACCATACGGATTTTTCCATCCGCTGCAACCAGTTGGTCACTGCCGTGAAGCTGGTGTACGCCTCCACCTGGTTTCGGGATCCGAGACGTTTTTTAAGCGGCACCGCATACCGGATCCGCAGAGACCAGATGGCGGTGATCATCCAGCAGCTGGTGGGCAGCCGGCATGGCACGTTTTTCTACCCGGACATCTCCGGCATCGCCCAATCCAACAATTTCTATCCGGTGGCCCCCTTGAAAGCGGAAGACGGCGTCGCCCGCATCGTCATGGGATTTGGTCGGGGCATCCCGGAAGGGGACCCGTCGCTTCGTTTTTCTCCGGCATATCCCCAGGCGCTGCCACAGTTTTCCAAGGTGGAAGACATCCTGGCCAACGCCCAGCGCCAATTCTATGCCCTGAGCATGGAAGGGGTTCCAGACGGCCTCTACTTTGAACGGGGTGTCAATGTGGAAAAGCGCCATGTGGACGATGCCGAGTCCGAAGCGCCGGTGATGCGGTTGGCAGGAACTTACGTTCCTGCAGAGAACCGCATCCGGGACAGCGTGCACATCCCCGGCAGCCGGGTGCTCACCTTCGCGCCAATACTTAAATACGACAGCTTCCCGCTCCC
>JAGTUY010000497.1 GCA_018224455.1 Desulfosarcina sp. | reverse complement strand
TTTCAAGCGCTGAAAAAATATGCCGGGATTCATCAGGTTGACCTCATCGTGCTTGGTGTAAGGGGCCATTCACTAGTGGAAACGATGCTTTTGGGTTCGACCACCGACCGGTTGATTCGTGAGGTGGCCTGCCCGGTGCTGTCCGTCTGCCCGCCCGGATAAGGCCAAACGGCAGCGGTGCTGTCGGGACTATTGAACCCTCCCCGCGGCAAGCCGCGGGGAGGGTTCACCGTAAGGATGACCGTCTATTTTCAGTTCACTCGCTACCCCCGCCGCAAGCGGCGAGGAATGCGCTCGCTAGCGCGGTTCAAAAAGACCCATTCAATCAATTGTTGATTCGGGGGGGGTGCCTGGCGATCGGCAAGGGCCATCGTCAAACGGTTTTCGATTCGGTGTCGGCGGGCAATCGAAAGACGACGGGCAGTCCGATGAATCCAATCAAGGCAAAAAGCATATAGGTGGCTTTCAATCCGATCAGATCCCCGGTCATGCCGACGATCACCACCACCGCCGAGCGGGCCAGGAATGAAATCATCATGAACAGCCCGTTGGCCGCCGAAGGTCTCTCAACGGCGTTTTCCTGCACCAATGCCAGCATCACCGGCGTGGTGGACAACAAGGTGAAACCGGTGAGCACCAGCATGGCATACGCCAGCCAACCATCCACCAAGACAAACCCGAGCAACGATACCGGTGCGCCCACCAGCGACAGGGTCAGCAGCCGGCGGCGGCCGAATCGATCACTCAGGGTGCCGGCCACCATGACGCCTGCAACGCCGGCGATTTCAAAGATGGTCAATCCGGCACCGGCCAGCCACAGATTCCCGGTGTTCATAGCGATAAACGTGGGCAGAAACGAGGTCATGCAACCGTGCATGAAGCCCCTGGCCACGAGGATGCCGGTAATCGGCACCAGGATATGGCGCATGCCGCGCCAGGTTTGCATCAATGGCACCGGTGCGGCGGCGGTTCGGGTCACCGGAAGGTCCCGGGTAGCCAAGAGCAGCAGCGCCGAGCAGGCAAAACTGACCGTCATTACCGGATAGAAGCCGTCCAACCCCACTAGGGTGACCAGGCCTACGGCCACCATCGGGCCGACGGCTCGGGCCGCTTCCCCGCCGACCATGAAAAAAGACATGCCCAGGCCTTTTCGGTCGCCGGACATACGGGCCACCACCACCGGTGCCGGCACATGAAACACGGATACGCTGATGCCGGCAAACAGCATCAGGATCAACAGCATGCCATAGGTGGGTGCAACACCGATCAGGCTCATGGGGACGGCGGTCAACGCCGGCGCCAGGATGAGAAACCAACGGACGCTGAACCGATCGGCCAGGGAACCGATCCACGGGTTGATCAAGGCGGGCAACTGCATCACCGTGGAGAGCAGACCGGCTTGCGTCAGGGTCATGGATAGCTTTTCGATGAGCAGTGGCAGCAGCGGTGCCAGAAAGCTGGAATAGAGGTCATGGATGAAGTGGGCGATGGAGACGGCGATGACACCCGACAGGTTGACACGCTCGCTCGGTAACCCCGTTTTGCTTGTGGTCGGACCGCCAATGGGTTGCATGTGGGTGGGTTGTTTTTCCGATGAGAACGGTTATCTTGTTCAATAAGCCATTTGGCCTGAAAAGGAGTGGTGCATCATGTATCTTGCCCGATTATCCGATAAACGCAACGGCTGCCGGTTTATGATCAGACAATCCTATGCCGATGGCCACTGCTATCGCAGTCGAGATCTGTTCGATCTGGATAACGACCCGTCGCGCTTTATCGTCTATCCCGGTGGCAATGGCTTTTACATCGATACGGCTGTGGAAGACGCCATCGCCGACCAGGGTTTTTCGGTCTCCCAGGATGACTTGGAGCCGGTGTTCATGCCTTTTCTGCGGCCGCACATCCGCCGGGTGATCGATGGTTTCGATCGAAAAACGCGGTTCGCTTCGCCTTCCGTTGCATGTGCCCCGGCCGACACGATTCATCGGTTCGACCGGTATCGCCTGCATTATCTCAAGCTGGGACGGGTTGACCCCAGGGGCGTGGGCTGCATCCCCGACCGGTTCTACGCACCCCTTGCCCACAAATCCCGCGATGAGATCGAATACGATTTCATCGACGCGGAACGTTCATTGAAACCGGAGGAACTGGCCCTCTACACGTATCAGATTTTTGACCTGCAGCAATACTTCAGCGAAAATTTTAGGCGCAGCCACCCCGAAGGTCTCGATCAGGACCGCATGGACCGGTTTTTCGTCGAATCCCTGTGTCAACTCAGCCGGGATGACGTGTTCTGGGCGGGCAGCGATGATGAATCCGGCCTGCGACAGCATCTGGTCCGGTATGCGGTCATGTATTTCGACAGCTGTTTTCCCTCTGGCGACCCTTTCCGAGATTATCTGCGGGATTTCATGAATCGCCACCGAACCCATCGTCCGCCGGATAGTGTCCAGATCAGCCTGGCTGAATCCGCCCGTTTGTTCGGCGTGACGGTGGATGCGTTGAAAAATATGGATTGCCGAACCCTGACCCGGCAATACCGCAAACTGGCCTTTAGGCATCATCCTGACAAAGGCGGTGATCCGGATGCCTTTGTCAATCTCACTGCGGCCTACGAAAAATTGTTGACGCGTAAATCTTAGGGCTATCCTAAAAAATGCTATAAAAACAGGCGGCATCGGTGGTTCACCGATGCCGCCTGTTTTTAATCGGATGGCAGTGGATTAAGGCTGCCGCGGTGCCGGCGGCGGCGTTGTGCTGATTTTTTCCTCATACGTGGAAAGCAGAAAAAGCGTGGCCAGCGGTTGGGTGAACAGCACGCCGATGAAGACCGTGCCGCCGATCATGGAAATAGCCATGAAAATGATCACCACCACCACGTGATCGATCAGTTCACCGCGCCTGCCCATGGCATAGCTTTCCTTGACCGCATCGACGATGCCCATGTTCTTGTCGGTCATCAGCGGCATCATGTAGATGCAGCAGAAGGTGATCGCCACGACGACGATAATGCCGGGCAGAAAGAGCAGCATGAAACCGATGGCGGTGGCCACGAACACCGCGACGCCGAATCCCAACAGCGGAAGAAACAGATTCATGTGGGCGAAAAGGTCCTGGACTTTGGGTTCCCGGCCGTTGCGCATCAACTGGAGCAGGCTCTGGATGTAGCCGGCCATGGTGACCGGGGCCAGAATACCCAGGGTCAGCGAACTCACCGCCACCATCACCAGGGTCATGAGAATCAGTGAGACGACATTGCCAAGGGTCAGATTCCATGCGGTTTCGATGTGACGCTTAAAGTCCATGGTCGCTCCTGAACGAGAGGTGGGTCATTGAATGGTTGATGGTGCTTGAAAAGTCGGTTTTTATAATACTATCAATTTGTTCGAGGCAACGGCCGCATGGCATACGGACTTCGAATTCAACCGTGCCATCGATCAGAACCGTTTGGGACAAGCGTGATTTTACAGTTTTTCTGCATTGCCTGCAAGATAATCGGCAACACCGTCCGTGGTGGGACGCATGCCTTCATCGCCTTTATTCCATCCGGCGGGGCAGACCTCACCGTGCGCTTCGGTGAACTGGAGGGCGTCGACCATGCGCAGCATCTCGTCCACATTCCGACCCAATGGCAGGTTGTTGACAACCTGATGCTGGACCGTGCCGTCCTGGTCGATTAGAAATGAGGCCCTCAGGGCCACACCGGCATCGGGATGCTCGATGCCAAAGGCGCGGATGATATCGTGCTTCACGTCAGCCACCATGGGAAACTGAATCGGTCCGATACCACCCTCTTTCACCGGTGTATTTCGCCAGGCAAAATGGGTAAACTGTGAGTCGATGGAAACACCAATCACTTCCACGCCTCGCTGCTTGAACGCCTCCATGCGTCGATTGTGGGCCAGGATTTCAGTGGGGCAGACAAAAGTAAAATCCAGGGGCCAGAAAAAAAGAACCGTGTATTTTCCTTTCCAATCGGAAAGCTTGAAATCCTCTACGATCTCACCGCTGGGCATTACCGCCGGTGCGGTAAAATCTGGTGCAGGTTTACCTACGAGTACGCTCATGTCGATCTCCTTAGGGTCTGAGCCGATGACGATCATCGGTGGTCTTTCAACGGGGTCACACGCTCAATGCCAATAATCATTCCATATGCCGGCATGTCAGGTCACCTGAACCGTATTCAACGATCCTGGACCGCGACGACGCTGACGTGGCGTTTGCCCATCGTCAGCCGCCGCGGGGTCTCTTCGTCCCGGTAGCCGGCATAGCAATCGACCCGGATATCCACGCTATCTGCCGGGCATGATAATTCGTGAGTCACCTTGCTGCTTTTTCTGCTCCTGTTCCTGCATCTTTCTGATCTGCTCCACCATTCGGCCCATTTCCTGCTCCATGGCCTCGGGAAATGCCTGGATGGCTTCGGCCAGATTGTTGGCCATTAATTTGGCCTGCAAAGGCAACGGCCCCTGCGGGGTGAGGATTTGCGTGTGGCCGAAAAAAACGGGTGACCGGCTGGCATCATCGCGACCGTCCGCACTCACCGGCACCATCCGTCGAATCGATGCTACCTTTAGATCAGTGATGGCGTCCTCCCGGTATAGGCTGGAAGCATCCACTTTAAAATCAATTTGTTCTTGTCTTGGCATTAAGGTTCTCCATTCGTTGTGGGTAATTTTGCATTCAGAAAAATACGAGCGGGAACAGTAGCTGATTTTGATCCAGGTGTCACGCAGTTTATAAAAAGTGCCTGAGCGTTGATTGTCGTGGTTCATGTTGTTGAAGTTTATCCCCACCCGTCATATAATGGAACAAAAATGCTAACAGAAAAAAACGCATCACCCCCACACGGGCAAAATTTTAGGCGCCGCATGACAGCTATCGGCATCTCTCTGGCTGTCTCCGTGGTGCTGATGGCCGTCAAATTCTATGCCTTCGACCTGACCCGATCATCGGCGGTGCTATCCGACGCGTTGGAGTCCATTATCAACGTCGCGGCCGCCGCTTTTGCCGTGGTGAGCATCTGGATGGCTGCACAACCCCCTGATGCCGATCATCCTTACGGTCACGGCAAAATCGAATACTTTTCCGCCGGGTTCGAAGGGGCACTGATCATTTTTGCCGCCATTGGAATATTCAAAACCGGTATCTCGCATCTGCTGATGCCCAAACCCATTGCCAACCTGCAGGCGGGGCTGACCATCTTGATAGCCGCCGCAGCCATCAACCTCTTGCTTGGCATCGGGCTGGTAAGGGTCGGGAAAAAGTTAGCATCGCTGACCCTGATCGCGGACGGCCGGCATGTGCTCACCGATGTATACACCTCTGCGGGTGTGGTTGTCGGTCTGCTGCTTGTCCACTTGACCGGCTGGCTTTGGCTGGATGGCGGCATTGCCTGCCTGGTGGGCGTCAATATCCTCTTGACCGGCGCACGTTTGGTTCGCCAGAGCTTTTCGGCGCTGATGGACGCCTCCGACCCCCACCTTCTCGACGAGATATCCCGGCTGCTTGAAAAACACCGCCAGGGCGTCTGGATCGATATTCATCAGCTGCGGGCATGGCGGTCGGGAAATTTTGTCCACATCGATCTGCACCTCGTGCTGCCCAGGGATTATCTGCTCGATGATGCCCACGCCCAGGCCAAGTCATTGGAGAAACTGCTCATTGATCATTTCGAGGGCAATGCGGGCGTTCTGGTGCACATGGACCCGTGTGGAATGGTGGTGTCAGATAAAAAGGCGGTAGCATGCTGGGAAAATTGTTCCGAGCGCACAGCAGCCAAACAGGGAATTGCCGCAACGGTCGACCATTTTGTGAAGCTCGGCGGCAACAAGTGATTTCAGCCCCCTGTCCCCATTAACACGCTGGAGCGGGTCATTGGGCTGGTATGGCTGCAGTGGGTTTCAAGGGCAGGGAAAAATAAAAAGTGGCCCCTTTTCCGGGTGTGCTCTCGACCTTCAGCTCACCATGGTGGTGCCGGATGATCTGGCGGGTGATGGAGAGCCCCAGACCGGTTCCCGGTGGGCGTCCGCGGGTCGGATCCACCACCTGCTGAAACTTGTTGAAAATCTGTTTCTGGTCAGCCTCGCTGATGCCGATGCCGTTGTCCGCGACCGACACCTTCAGTCGGTCGGCGACATATTCCAGTCGAATCTCAATCTGCCCCCGGTCCGGGTCGCAGAATTTCACGGCATTGGAAATCAGATTCACCATGGCCTGGATCAACTGGTCACGATCGCCTTCGACGCATCGAGATGCGTCAGGCAGGTTCACCTGCATCCGTATCCGCTTTTCCGCCACCAACTGGCCGGTGGCGCTGACCGCATCTTCCACCACATCCTTGAGATCCACCGTCGTTATCGCCCAACGCATGCGACCCGATTCCAACTTCTGGAAATCGAGCACCTGGGTGATCAGCCGGGTCAGCCGCTGGGTTTCACGGATGATAATGCTGGAGAATTCCCGCTGGCGGTCTGGGGTCGTATCCGGGTAGTCGTGGAGAATCTCGGCGAGTGAGCGGATGGCCGTCAAAGGGGTTCGAAGTTCGTGGGAGACCGTTGAAATAAATTCATCTTTCAACTGATCCAACTCTTGAAGGCGCTGGTTGGCTGCCCGCAGTTCCGCTGAGGCCCGTTCCAGTTCGCGGCTGTAGATGATTGCCTGTCGGGTTTCATTCAGGATATCCATCACCTCTTCGATGCCGAGGGGTTCCTCCTTGACCACCGAGGCGACCATGACCCGCGCCGATGCCGACCCGATGGCGCCGGCCAGCAGTTTTTCAATGTGATTGACCAGCCCGGGATCCCGAGTGAGGGACTGGTCCCAATTGATGCCGTAGTCCGTGGCATAAATGTCCAGCGCCGCTTCGGTTCGTTCTTTGCCCAAAAAGCGTTCCAGCATGGAGACGAGATCGGGCAGGTAAGCAGTTCCGCGCCAGACGGAAGAGTCATGAACCCTGCCCACATACCGGTACACATCTACGAACATGGTTGCCTGGGTGTGCTCCATGGCCGATGGCCGGCTGAACAGGGAGCCGGCCACGTAGCAGCCCACATTAGCCAGCATGCTCCAGAACACCGCATGCGTGATGCGGTCGAACACATCCAGGCCGAACAGTTCGAAGGGCCTTAAGAAAGCGATGCCAAAAGGCCCGTGTTCCAAAAAATCCTGGGGCATCAGTCCCGCTCCGGCTAAAGAGGGCAGGAACAGGGTATAACACCAAACCGAAAAACCGGCCACGAGCCCCAGCAGGGCACCGGTTCGGGTGCCGCCTTTCCAGAAGATTCCGATCAGCAGGGCCGGTGCAAACTGGGCCACTGCGGCAAAGGAGGTGAGGCCGATGGAAACCAGCGTATAATATTCTCCGGCATAGTGGAAATAGGCGTAACCCATGAGCAGCACCAGGATAATGCCCAGTCGTCGAATGGATAACAGGATGCTGCTCAAATCCCTGCGCTGGGCCAGTTTCAACGATGGCATGTGAAGCAGCAGCGGCATCAACAGGTCGTTGCAGATCATGGTGGACAGGGCCACGGTTTCCACGATGACCATGCCGGTTGCCGCCGACATCCCTCCGATAAACACCAGCAGGGTCAGAAAGACCTGTTCGTCGGCCATGGGAAGGGTCAGTAAGAACATATCCGCGTCCAGGCCGCTGGAACCGAAAGAGAGCATGCCGGCAAACGCCACCGGCAGGACGAATATGTTAATGGCCAAAAGATAAAGGGGGAAGAGCCAGATGGCCTTGTTCAGGTGGGCTTCGTTGACATTTTCCACGACCATGACCTGGAACTGGCGGGGAAGAAAGACGATGGCCATCATGGATAGGAAAATATGGGCGAACCAGCTGGAAAATGCGCCGGCATCCTCAGGCAGGGTCATCAAGAGGCGAAGTTCGGGTGATGACAGGGCTTTCTGGCTGAGATCGGCAAACCCGTTGTAAATGAAAAAGGTGATAAACGTTCCCACCGCCAGGAAGGCCACCAGTTTGACGATGGATTCAAAGGCGATCGCCGCTACCAGGCCTTCGTGGCGTTCGGTGGCCTCGAGGTTCCGGGTGCCGAAGAGCGTGGCGAAAACAGCCAGGAACAAGGCCACGTAGAAGGTGGTGTCGCTCCACAGTCCGATGCTGCCTGAAGGGGGCAACGGTTTGAGGGACGGGTATTGTTGAATCAAAAGAAAACTGGAGGATATGGCCTTGAGCTGGAGGGAGATGTAGGGAATGATGCCCAGCACAGCGATGACGGTCACCACGCCTCCCAGGGTCATGCTTTTTCCGTAGCGCGAGCCGATGAAGTCGGCGATCGAGGTAATCCGGTGAATTTTTGAGATGCGGACGATTTTTTTCAATACCAGCCAGCCCAGCGTGACCATCAAGGTGGGGCCCAGATAAATGGTCAGAAAGGCCGGTCCGGCTGAGGCGGCACGCCCTACACTGCCGTAAAACGTCCAGGCGGTGCAGTAAACAGCAAGGGACAGTGCGTAAATATAGGGATTGCTGATAATGCTTCTGCCGATGTCGGCCCGCCTGTCCCCATAGTAGGCGATGCCGAACAAGACACCGATGTAGCACAAAGAGGCGAAGATGACGGTTTCCGTTGCCAGCATGACAACTTCCTTTACTCGCTATGATCCGGAAACGGTGTGTCCGGCTTGGATCGGCTGATCATATGTATCAGGAATATGATCAGCGACCAGGCGGCGAACAGGTAAAGATATAAAACGGGAATGCCCAAAGCCAGCATGGGTCGGTTAAACAGATGGAGCAACGGGAAGTTGAACAGCAGCATGCCGAGCAAAAAAAGACCCACCAGTCGTCTGCCGTTGATTTTGTCACGGGTCATGTGATTGCTCCTTCTTCCAGTATCAAACCGGCAGGCAACGCTTCGCCGAAAATGGCATTTCGTTCTTTCTGTTTTCGTGAAGCGGGTTGGGTCAGGCGTGCCAGCGATTCGGGAAAATCACCCGCCGACGAAATCCATTGAACGATTGCATCCCTTGTCTCCAGGGCGATATCGCGCAGCGGGTCGCCCGTATTTTGGCCTAACTGGGAAAGCATCTCAACCACCGGTTTCGGATTTTTCCAAGTCAGAGAAAGGATCGTGGCGACCCAGCCAACGACTTCAGTTGGCGGGACAACCCGGTCGATGGAACCATAAAGCAGGTCGCGGGCGCCGAGTCGGGAGAGTGTCCACAGCAGCTGAGGTTGGGGCTTTCGGGCTTTAAACTGGACCATCAAGTGGCGTCCCAGGATTATTTTGTCTTTGACATGCAGGCGCTCCATGTTGGCCGTGGCCATCCACATTTCCGTGAATTCCTGCCGGGGAATCCGCGAACCTTTTTTCAAAACTAGAAATGGAGAGATGTCTTGGAAAAACTGGCGCTGCTGGCCGGGGCTGAGACCGGCGGCCACCCGCCGCCACATGATCCACCATTCAGCGCGCACTTGGGGCGCATTGGTATGGACAGGCCCTTTTTTATATATTTTCCAAAGTTTCTTGAGGCGGTGGGGATCAAACCCTTCTCCCATGCCGGGTCTCAGGCAATACCCAAGCAGGTTCATCCAGCGGCTTTCGTCTTCAGCAGACGCCTTTCTTGCGGCCGCGTCATCCAGCAGGGTGTCGGACAGGTCACGCAGCAGACTCAAGGGCCACCCTTCCCGGGGGCAGTCAAGGGCATCGGCGATGTCCGACATCAAACGAGGCAGCCGTGATCTTTCACGACCGGATGCAAACGCCGATTGAACGATCTGCTGCGCCTGTTCCACCCGAGATGCCTCGAAAATTTCCCTTTCGGCCACCGCTTCGGATGTGATGGCTCCCCTCAGCTGAAAACGCAGCTGCCAGCGGTGAGGCGAGGTCAAGGACTGGCACCAGATCTCAAGGGTGCCCACCTCGGTATAGCTCGCTTCCAGGCAAACGGGAATCTCGGATTGGATGCCTTTGTCGCCAAACTGGATAACGGTGTTCAACGACGGCAGAGCGGTAAGGGTGTCGTCGACGTCAACCCGATCGCCGCAATGATCGCCGGATCGAAAACTGGAGCTGAACAGATCAATGGCTACCGGCTGATTGGCCAGGACCTTGAACACGCGGTCGGGTAGGGTGATGGCGCTGCCCTCTTCCAGACCACGTTCCACCAGGCACACCGCCTGAGTTGTACCGGTGCTTGCATGCGAATCGCCGGTACCCACGCCCACGTAATAACTGCGAGGGCTTCCGCTGCCGACTCGGACACCGATGCCGGCCTTGACCATCCCGTAGTAGGCCGCACCCAGGGACACAGCCAGGTCCATCTCCCGGTTGTCCAGGCACACAGGGCCGGAATCACGCGAAAAACGATGGCGAACAGCCTCTTGGATGCGATCTTGGAGGACCTGTGCCTTCAGCGACCCGCCGTTGAAAAGGATCAGGTCGGGGCAGGGATCATTGGTTCCAATGGCCGCTTTTACATCCGCATGGTGTCGCTCAATAAAACGATTCAGGTGGCCGGTGATGGCGGTGTCGGCTTCATAAGGAAGTCCCCATGAGGCGTTTCCTTCCAGTGAATCCGTATGGCTGCCGGATCCGGATAGCGGAAAAAATTGTTCCAGAACGATCGTTTCGATCTCCTGACGGTTGATCTGGGCGGTCAGGGTGCCGGCAATCAGACGCGATCCTGCGCCCATCAGGGTGACCCGGCCGCTGTCCGCAACGCCGTCCAGAATATTTTCCTTGATCCGGCGGCACTGGTGGCAGAGGGTTTTCCAGGCATCCCTGTCCATGGCGGATGGTGATTTCCCCAGACGGCGGGCTACGCTGCGGGCGATGGCAAAATCCATGTTGTCACCGCCCAGGATCAGATGATCACCAACGGCAATACGCTCGAACCGAGGGCTGCCGTCGGCCATCTCCAGAGAAATGAGGGTGAAGTCCGTGGTTCCACCGCCCACGTCGCACACCAGAATCAATTGATTGGGGGATACGTGGTCGGGCCAATCTTTTTCGTGCCGGATCAGCCAGCTGTAAAATGCGGCCAGCGGTTCTTCCAGCAGAATGACATCGGGAAGGCTTGCCATGCGGGCTGCTTCCAGGGTCATGTCCCTGGCCACCTCGTCGAAGGAGGCGGGTATGGTGACGACCACCATCTGGTTCTCCAGATAATTTTCCTCATCATCCTGCATGGCCACGTTCCATGCCTTGCGGATGTGTTTGAGGTAGGCGGCCGACGCCTGGACCGGCGAAACCTTGAAGACCTCGTCTCCGGCTCCCCAGGGTAAAATTCGCGCTCGGGTATCCACGTGTTTGTTGCACAGCCAGCTTTTGGCTGAAGAGACCAGTCGTGCCGGCACCTTGCCGCCATGGTCTCGGGCAAATGCGCCCACGAAATTTCGGTCATCCCGGCTTCGTTGATCGATGGTCCATGGGGCGGCCATGTCCTGATCGGCGATGTCGTATTCGCCGGGAATGTATAAAAATGAAGGCAGGACGGAATGGGGGGCGAACTCGCCGGGGCCGGTCAACTGATGGACCGGGAATTTTTGGATTGCGGGGCGGTCATTCTCGGCATTGCCCAGTTTTACATAGGCAACCGAATTGTTGGTGGTCCCCAGATCGATGCCGACGACAAAACGACTTTCCGAAGTCAAGACTACCCTCCTTCGGGTTGGACCCTGGCGATGGCTGTCTTGCCGACCCAGCCACCGTGATCCTATTTGACGGCCGGCGGATGCAGGTGGTGTGCCGGCGTTGGGGTTAAAAGCGATTATGGGATCTCAACTTCTGCAGGAGCGAT
>JAGTUY010000496.1 GCA_018224455.1 Desulfosarcina sp. | reverse complement strand
TGGTTCAGTGTCAGCGGGTAAAATCCCAGCACTGCAACAAGGAGATTGCCATGTAACTCCTCAAGTCAAGGCTTTACTAGGCGTAAAAGCGCAAATAGGACGATCGGCTGCAGGGGATCTAGGACGGCAAGGAGGATATTGGCTTTGGCAGCCAGATCCGCTCCTACGTGCTGCATCCCTACCAGATGGTCAAGGATCACCGGATCGGCCTGGATGTGGGCAATGTGAACAGCGTTTTGGACGGGAACATCGACGTGTTCATCGAAGGGGTGCTGTTGTCGGGGAAGGCATAGTAACAGTGAGCATCGACCCGGAAGCCATCATCACCCGCTTCTATCCCGCCGGCAGCACGACCCGGGACCTGCTTCTGCGCCACGGTGAGCTGGTGGGCCGCAAGGCGCTCGAGATTCTCGAACGTGCCGACTGGTTGAATGCCGATCGTGATTTCGTCGTTCAATCGGCCCTTCTTCACGACATCGGCATCGGCCGAACCCGATCTCCGGAACTGGGATGCACAGGAACCCTGCCCTATGTGTGCCATGGCGTCGAGGGCCGGGCGATTCTCGACCGACTGGGTCTCGAGCGCCACGGGCTGGTCTGCGAGCGCCATGTGGGTGTGGGAATCAGCGCACGTCAGACCCTGCAGCGAAAATTCCCCTTGCCGGTCCGGGACATGCTTCCCCTGTCCGTGGAAGAACGACTGATCTGCTACGCGGACAAGTTCTTTTCTAAAACAGACAACGGCCGGCATGAAAAGACCATCGATGAAATTACCGCCGGCCTGGCCCGATACGAAGCGGAATATGCCGACCGTTTCCTGGCCCTCCATCGGCTGTTTACCGGTGGACCGGTCAACGCGGCCGGACTACCGAATTCTACGCAATACACTAGGTAAAACCAGATTATGACGCCTGACAGCATTCGAGAGGCACTCCGATTTTATTTTATCACCGATGACGGCGTGGATGGTTTTGCCGCATTGGATCAGGTGCGCGTGGCCATTGAAGCCGGTGCGACCATGATCCAGTACCGCAACAAGTCCTTTTCCCTGGACGCCTTTGAAGAGGTCGAGGCCATCGGCCGGCTCTGTCGAGACAAAAAGCTTCCTTTTGTGGTGAACGACAACGTGTTGCTGGCCCGGGCCGTTGGGGCTGACGGCATTCATGTCGGTCAACAGGATGCACTGCCCCGGTTGGCCCGGCGAGTCATGGGGCCGCGGGCCATCGTCGGCGTGTCGGTCTCCACCATGGCTGAACTGGAGCGGACTGACCTGGCTTCTTGCGATTACATCGGCACCGGTCCCACCTTTCGAACCGGCACCAAGGTCGATGCCAAGGCAGCCCATGGGCTTGCCGGGCTCCGGGATATTGTCAATCGGTCCCCTCTCCCGGCCGTGGCCATCGGCGGCATCGGTCCGGCCAATGCGCTGGACTGCTTTGCTCACGGTGCGGCCGGCGTCGCCGTGATCACCTGCATTACCCGATCCACCGATCCCGTTGAAGCCGCTGCAGCGATGGCTGCCGCCTGCGGTGTTTCGGCCAGGGGGTCGTGGTGATGGACGCATCGATCGTCATCGGCGTCGACCATGCTTGACATCCGTGCTCTCGCCCTGACCGCGGCGACGCGGATCCGACCCCATGTCCGCCGCACGCCCCTGGAGCCATCCGCCGACCTGGGCCGCGAGAGCGGCGGGGCGGTGTTTCTCAAGCTGGAAAACACCCAGCATACGGGTTCATTCAAGGTCCGCGGGGCCGTCAACCGCCTGCTGGCCCTGGACCCTGATCAGCGAAGGGCCGGCATCGTCACCGCATCCTCGGGCAACCACGGCCTGGCCGTGGCCTTCGGCATGAATCGGTTGGGGATAAAGGGTGTCATCTGCCTCCCGGAAGGTGCCTCTGCGCTGAAGGTTAGGCTGCTCGAGAGCCTGGGGGCCGAGATCTGTTTTCACGGATCGACCTGCGACGTGACCGAGGCATACGCCCGCCGGCGGGCAGGGGAAAACGGACAGGTATACATGTCCCCGTACAACGATCCGTTCGTGGTGGGCGGGCAGGGGTCGGTCGGGCTGGAAATCATGGACCGTCTGCCCCAGGTGGACTGCATCATGGCGTCGGTGGGCGGCGGTGGCTTGATCGCCGGCATCGCCGGGACGGTCAAGGGGCTGCGCAAAGCGACCCGGATCGTGGGATGCCTGCCTACGCATTCGCCGGTCATGGCCGCATCCGTCCGGGCGGGTCGGATTCTGGACGTCCAAACCCTCGATACCCTCTCTGATGGCACGGCCGGCGGCATTGAAGCGGGTTCCATTACCTTCGATCCCTGCCGGACCCTGGTCGACGACTGGGTGCTGGTGAACGAGGAGGAGATTCGCAGCGCCATGATCCGCGTATTCGACGCCCATCGTCTGGTCATCGAAGGTGCGGCCGGGGTGACGGTGGCCGGTTTTCTCAAAATGGCGCCCCAGCTGACTGGCAAGACGGTCGCCCTGGTTGTCTGCGGCGGAAATATTGATGTGGGGCTATTCAAAAGGCTGGTGTGTCCGTCGGTGTCTCAAATCTGAAAATTCTGAGATCGAACCGCAGAATGGCCATTTTCCAATATCGAATGTCGAAGGATGGTATCGCTCCCCCATTCCACTATATGGCATCTTCTCTTTTGTCTTAAAAAAACGTCTACAATCCCACCAAGCCTGCCATCTCTGCCAGCGACCGGATGTGGTAATCGGCGGTCAGGTCGAGGTTGCGATAGGCGACAAAGGGAATCCCGGCGGCCTTGGCCGCCATTTCGTCCACCGGGGAGTCGCCCACATAGATCACCTCATCGGCGGATACCGAAAAGTGCTCGACCACCTTGACCAGCGCTTCGGGGTGGGGTTTGGGAAACTGGACATCCAGCGCACAGACCACCAGGTCGAAGAGGTGATCGATGTGGTTGTCCGCCAGTACGCGGGCCATGGTGTCGGTGCGGTTGGTGGCCACTGCCGTTTTAAAGCCAGGGCGGAGTGCTTCCAGCAGCGGAACCAACCCCGGTTCCATCTGCATGAACTTCAAAAAGGGCTGGTACCCCAGCTGTCTGCGGTAAACCTGGGCGGCCTTGCGGGTGGTGTCGTCGCGGATCAGGTATGCCAGGGATTCATCGACGGTGTGCATGTGGACGTAGGCCAGCTGCGCCGGCACCATGGCCGGCAGCTGGCAATAGTCCAGCAGGTGGTTGTAGTAAGCCCGGTTGGCCTCCTGGGAATCGAACATGACGCCGTCGCAGTCGAAGGCAACGACCTTTGTCCGCTGAGCGCGATTATCCGTCACTGGCATTTTTTTTCGGTGGCGTGGGCACGGGTTGAGGCGACGCCGAAAGGATCTGGCCATACACCGGAATGGTTATCATGGGCTTGATGCTGCTGTCCGTGGTCAGGGTCACCGTGTCCGCATATCGCCCGGCGGCCGTTTTTTTGTTGGCGATGGTCAGGATATAGCCGTCTCCACCGGTTTTGCTGAACTCCTTGACATCGAATTCGATATCTTTGCCGTTTCTGGCGTTTACCTGGAGAATCTTGAATGGATAGGCTTTCTCGCGGGTAATGGTGATCGCCTTTTTAATGTCGGTTCCCGCCTGGCCGACCAGACGGGCATAGGCCGGATCCATGCGTGCAAAGTGGGATACCGTGCCGGTAATGTTCAGCGTGACCCGCTGGTTGTCCGGGTCGCTGGTGAAAACCGCGATGTTTTTCTTCAGCGTCCTGCCGCCGTAACCGCTGGTGTTGACCTTGATGTTGATGATGCCCTCGCCGCCGGCGGGGATCTGCCTCGGGTAGGAGGCGACCGAGCACCCTCAGCCGGTCTTGACCTGGGTTATGGCCAGGGGAGCGTCTCCGGAATTTTTAATCGTAAAGCCATGGGTGATCTGGGTGCCGTCCACCACGGCGTCGAATTCATGTTTCAGTTCGGGCAGTTCAACTACGGGCTTTTGTATGGCCGTGACGGCGGATGATGCCTGAACGGTTGAATCCTTGTCCTCCGACGCACATGTAGCGGTCGCGGCGGCCAACAGCATCACGATGGTTGCCGTGAACGCAAGCATACCAAATCTCATGGGTTGTTCTCCTTTTTGGAAAATATGCGGGGCGACGTCCTTTTTTTGATTGATCAAGCCATTATGTTTAAGCTTCGGCACTGATCCTGTCAAGTTACATCAGAAAAAACGGGTCCACGTCAACGGTGACCTTGACCTGCCTGCCGGCGGGGGCGGCGCGGTGATCCAGGATCAGCTCATATGCAAACCGGTGAAGCATTGCCGTGTGCTGACTTTTGACCAGGATCTGCCAGCGGTGGTGCTTGGCAATGCGGGACAGCGGCGCTTCAATAGGACCCATCACCTGAATCCGCCCGCAATACGGCCCGTCCGCAGTCAGCAGTTTACGGCAGTTCTCGCCCAATGCCCTGGCATGGGCGGCCGCCTGCTTCGAATCTTTACCGGATATGCGCACGGCAATCATGCGCGAAAAGGGCGGATAACCCAGGGCTTTTCGAAAGCCGATCTCCTGATCGAAAAACGCTTTGAAATCCTGGTCTTTTGCCGCAAGGATGCTGAAATGATTCGGGTTGTAAGTTTGCAGAATCACCCGGCCGGGTCGATCGCCGCGACCCGCCCGGCCCGCCACCTGGGCCAGCAGTTGAAAGGTCCGCTCCCCGGCGCGAAAGTCAGGAAAATTCAGGGTCAGGTCGGCACAGACCACCCCTACCAGGGTGATGCCCGGAAAATCGTGCCCCTTGGCCACCATCTGCGTGCCGACCAGGATGTCGATCCGGCGGTGCTTCAGATCTTTCAGAAGATTTACAATCGACCCTTTGCGGGTCATGGTATCCCGGTCCATGCGTGCCACGCGTGCCTCGGGAAACAAGTGGGTCATTGCCTCCTGAATCTTCTCCGTTCCCACACCCAGCAGCCTGATTTTATCGGATCCGCAGGACGGGCAGGTGGACACGGCGGCTTTGGAAAACCCGCAGTAGTGGCAGCGAAAGGCGTTGGCCCGTTTGTGTAGGGTCAGGGAAATATCACAGTTTTTACATCGAAGGGGCTGGCCGCAGTGCCCGCAGATGACAAAGGCGGAAAACCCCCGCCGGTTGAGAAAGATGAGGGCCTGGTTCCCATCGTCAAGGGTCTTTTTGATTGCCTGCTGAAGCGGCGCGGTGATGTAGCGCCGGATACCCCGGTCGTCACGACTTTGGCTGAGATCCACGATTTGGATGGCCGGCAGCGGCTGGCGGTTGATTCGCCGTGTGAGGCGGGCGGTTGCATATTTGCCCACGCTGACATTGTACCAGGACTGTACCGACGGTGTTGCCGATCCCAGGATGGTCAGGGCGTTGTGGTGACGGGCCCGAACCACGGCCAGGTCCCTGGCGTTGTAGCTCAGGCCGCCTTCCTGCTTGTAGGAGGCGTCGTGCTCCTCGTCGACGATGATCAGACCGACATCGCCAAAGGGAGCGAAGATGCAGGATCGGGCCCCAATGGCGATGGTTGCATCTGCGTTGGCAATGCGAATCCACTGGTCGTAGCGTTCGCCCTGGGAGAGGCCGCTGTGCAGGATTGCCACCGTTTCTCCAAAGCGGGCGCGGTACCGGCGTTCGATCTGAGAAATAAGGGCGATTTCCGGCACCAGCACCAGCACACGAAGCCCCTTATCCAGTGCGGCCTGCGTCAGCCGAAGATAGACTTCGGTTTTTCCGCTGCCGGTGACGCCGGCCAGCAGGACCGTTTTGAATCCCTGTCCCAGCAGCGGCGCCATGGCGCTTACCGCTTCGGCCTGCTCGGCGGTGAGCCGGGGGGGGATGTCCGGTTCGATGGGGTCGCCGAACGGGTCCCGGTAAACCGTCTTTTCGTAAACGGTGACCTGCCCGGCCTTCTGCATGGCCCGGACCAGTGCCGGCGCAGTGGGGACCCGTGTTTTCAGTTCCGGAACGCTCAGGTCGCCCTTGGTTTCCAACAGGTTCCGGATGATTTTGCGCTGCACAGAGAAGCGTTCGGAAGCGGGTGCGGTCTGCTTTACCGTTACCCACCGGACGGTTTTCGGCCGGATCTGACGGGCCTTGATCTGCCGATCCACCTGGATCCACCCCCGCTGGCGCAGTTGATGGATCAATGCCCATGAGACGGGTTGGCCGATCTCTTTTTGTAACTGCTTGATGCCGGCCGGTCGTTTGGCCAGTGCCGACAGGACGATTTTTTCCAGGGGAGACGGGTGTGGCGTTGCAACGGCCTCCGCGCCTGCTCCGCCGATGGTCAGGACGGCGATGTCGGCAAGATTCAGTCCGGCCGGCAGGGCGGTGTGGATCACCTGCCCCAGCGGGTGCATGTAGTAGGCGGCGATCCATTGGAAAAAAGGGATCATGGTTTCCGGAAAAAGGGGCGTGTCGTCGAGCACATCCAGGATATGCTTGATCTCCATTGGATCAATCTTGTCGGTTGGCTCCTCTGCCGGGCCGACCAGGTAACCGGTGACCGTGCGTCTGCCAAAAGGCACCAGGACACGCTTTCCCGGACAGGCATGCGGGGCCAGAGGCTCCGGTATGCTGTAGCAGAAGGTGTCATGCACCGGCAGGGCCACGGCCACCGAAACGATATGCCGATGATGACTAAGTTGATTTTCCTTGACAGGGATCACGGCTTCTTTTAGTTATAAATTTCAAATTGTTGTGAACAGATGCCACCAATGGCAAACTGCAGATTCAACGCATTATAGACCCGGAAGGGTACGCTTTCAACCATATCATGCGTTGCAAGTCTTCCCAATACCTGCTAATATCTTTAAATTCGACGGCTTATCCGTCTGCTACCAGTGAGTGGAGGCACTCATAGAAACCAAAGGAGGAAACAGTATGAACGGGATCCTGAAACGCGTGATCGTCCTGCTGACGGTGATGGCCTTGGTTGCGGTTCCCTGCATGACCTGCTTTGCCGCGGAGCTTGAACAGGATGATGATCTCACTGCCGGGAAAATGGCTGCCGAAGTGGTTGTCAGGCCCTTGGGAATTTGTGCCACGGTGATCGGAGGAGTGATTTTTGTGGCAACCCTGCCGTTTTCCGCCCTGGGCGGCAACACCAATGCCGCCTACGACTACCTGCTGGCAGACCCTTTCAAGTTCACCTTCAGCAGGCCGCTGGGTGAATTCTAACCATTCGTTTGATCAAAAAATGCCCGGTGATCCGTTACCGGGCCTGAGCAAGGAGGACGTGTGCCCGTACACCTCGTCGAACACCCGTTGATCAGACACAAAATCGGCCTCATGCGTGGGCATGATGTGTCAACGAAGAATTTCAGGGAGCTGGCCAATGAATTGGCTACGCTGCTCACCTATGAGGCCACCAAGGACTTGGAGACCGAGACCATGACCATCCAGGGATGGGCGGGTGACGTGGTTGTCGAGAATATCAAGGGCAAGAAAATCACCGTGGTTCCGATCCTTCGTGCGGGGCTGGGGATGATGGACGGGGTGCTGGACCTGATTCCGTCGGCCAGGGTGAGCGTCGTCGGGTTGTACCGCAACGAGGAAACCCTTGAACCGGTGCGCTACTATGTCAAGATGACCAGCAACATGGAAGAGCGGATCGCCCTGATCCTGGATCCCATGCTGGCTACGGGCGGCACCCTGGTAGCCACCATCGACCTGCTGAAAGAATCCGGCTGCAGGCAGATCCGGGGTCTGTTTCTGGTTGCCGCGCCCGAGGGGCTCAAACGGCTGGAAAAGGTCCATCCCGATGTGGATATTTATGTCGCGGCCATCGATGAAAAGCTCAACGACATCGGCTACATCATTCCTGGCCTGGGCGATGCAGGGGACAAAATTTTCGGGA
>JAGTUY010000495.1 GCA_018224455.1 Desulfosarcina sp. | reverse complement strand
CTGAACCTCTGAACCCTGAACCTCTGAACCCTGAACCTCTGAACCTCTGAACCTCTGAACCCTGAACCCTGAACCTCTGAACCCTAAACCTCTGAACCCTGAACCCTGAACCTTTGAACCCCTGATGGGCAAAAATTTACGATGACAGAAGAAAAACACATCCTGACCATGCTGGTGGACAATGAACCCGGCGTGCTTTCCCGGATCGTCGGATTGTTCAGCGGCCGTGGATTTAACATCGAAAGCCTCTGCGTGGCTGAAACCATCGATCCGCTGGTATCCCGGATCACCATCGTCACCAAAGCCAATCAACCGCTGGTTGAACAGATCGAAAAGCAGCTTCGAAAACTGATCAATGTGATCAAGCTCAGAGACCTTACCGGGTCCGGATCGGTTCAACGGGAAATGGCGCTGGTATGCGTACGGGCCAAACCTGAAAACCGTGACGAGATATTGCGGATTGTCGATATTTTCAGATGCAAGGTGGTGGATGTGGGTCCCGAGTATTATATTATCGAGGCCACCGGGACCGAAGATAAGATGAAGGCCCTGATCAACCTGCTCAAACCCATGGGTATCAAGAAGATTGCCCGGACAGGAACCATCGCCCTGTTCAGGGAGCCTCACTGATCCGTCGCTTGCATGCCGCGGGGGCATGCGTCGTCGCACCTTTAAACCGATTTGGCAGGAAATAAAAAACAACTTACCGGAATTAATATTATAAACAAGGAGTATGAGATGGCTCATATCGATTTTGGCGGAACGACTGAAGAAGTGATCACCGCGGAGGAATTCACCCTCCAACAGGCGCGTGAACTGCTTGAAAAAGAAATCGTCGCCGTACTCGGATACGGGGTCCAGGGGCCGGGGCAGGCGCTGAACATGCGCGATAACGGCATTGCGGTCATTGTGGGTCAGCGGGAAGGGTCGGCCTCCTGGGACAAGGCCGTGGCCGATGGCTTCGTCCCCGGAGAAACCCTGTTCCCCATCGCGGAAGCCGCCAAAAAGGCCACCGTGGTCCAGTACCTGCTCTCCGATGCCGGCCAGGTGGCCATGTGGCCCACCGTCAAAGCCTGCCTCAACGAAGGGGATGCCCTTTATTTTTCCCATGGCTTCGGCATCGTTTACCGGGATCAGACCGGGATCGTCCCACCGCAAAACGTAGATGTGATCCTGGCGGCGCCTAAAGGCTCGGGAACCACGGTGCGCGCCAACTTCCTCGACGGCAGCGGCATCAATTCAAGCTTTGCCGTTCACCAGGACTATACCGGACGGGCCAGGCAGCGCACCCTCGCCATGGGCATCGCCATCGGCTCCGGCTATCTGTTTCCCACCACCTTTGAAAAAGAGGTCCACAGCGACCTCACCGGCGAACGCGGCGTGCTCATGGGATGCCTGGCCGGTGTCATGGAAGCCCAGTACACGGTACTTCGCAAGAACGGCCACAGCCCCAGCGAGGCCTTCAACGAAACGGTCGAAGAGTTGACCCAGAGCCTGATTCGCCTGGTGGCCCAAAACGGCATGGACTGGATGTACGCCAACTGCAGCACCACCGCCCAGCGGGGCGCCCTGGACTGGGCCCCCCGCTTCCGGGACGCCGTGGCGCCGCTATTCGATCAGCTGTATAAAAGCGTGGTCACCGGTGAAGAGACCCGCCGGACCTTGGAATGCAACAGCGCCCCGGACTACCGGGAACGGTTGGATGCGGAACTGAAAGTCATCCACGATACGGAAATGTGGCGGGCCGGCGCCGCGGTTCGCGCTCTCAGACCGGAAAACCGGCGCAAATAGATGGTATGGGTCCGGCCGGCACCGCCGGCCAGACCCCGCCGCCATGGCAGTGCCAGGAGAACAACAATGGAAACCATCCTGATCTACGATACTACCTTGAGAGACGGTACTCAGGGAGAAAACATCACCTTCACGGCCGACGAGAAGCTCAAGATCGCCATGCGGCTGGATGACATGGGAATCCACTACATCGAGGGCGGGTGGCCCGGATCCAATCCCCGGGATATCCGCTTCTTCGATCTGGCCAAGCGGGAGCGCTTCCAGACCGCCCGGATCACCGCGTTTGGATCCACCCGCAGGCCCGGCATCCATGCCGCCGACGATGCCAACCTGAAAGCGATCCTGGACAGCGACGCCCCGGCAGCAGCCATATTCGGCAAGAGCTGGGCCCTTCACGTGCAGTCCATCATGGACAACACCCTGGAGGAGAACCTGGCCATGATCGCCGACAGCGTCGCTTTTCTCAAGGCCAGCGGCCGGGAAGTGATCTACGACGCCGAGCACTTTTTCGACGGATTCAAGGATGACCCGGATTATGCCCTGGAGACCCTGTCTGCCGCTTGGAGCGCCGGCGCCGATTTCCTGGTCCTTTGCGATACCAACGGGGGCACCATGCCTCACGAAATTGAAACGACCGTCCAATCCGTCTCTGTGGACTTGAAACGGCGGCTCGGCGATGCGCGGAATCTGAAACTGGGCATCCATACCCACAACGACTGCGGTATGGCCGCCGCCAACGCCATCGCGGCAATACACTGCGGCGCCGTCATGGTTCACGGCACGATCAACGGCTACGGGGAGCGCTGCGGCAACGCCGACCTGACCACCATCATCCCCGTTCTGAGCACCAAAATGAACCGGCACTGCATCCCGCAGGAAAAATTGGCCGGACTGAAAAGCCTTTCCCGGTTTGTGAGCGAGACGGCCAACATCGTTCCTTTGAACTCCCGCCCCTTCGTCGGACGCAGCGCATTCGCCCACAAAGGCGGCATTCACGTCAGCGCCATCATAAAGGAATCACGGGCCTACGAACACATGGATCCGGAGACCGTTGGCAACCAGCGCCGGGTGCTCATGTCCGACCTTGCCGGCAAGAGCAACGTGGAGTACAAGGCCAAGGAGATGGGCGTTGACCTGGGCGCCAACGGGAGTGACAGCAAGGCCATCGTCGCCGCCATTAAACAGATGGAGGACGAAGGCTACCAGTTCGACGTGGCCGACGGATCCTTTCAGATCATGCTGGAGAAATTCACCGAGCAGTTCAAGCCTCTGTTCGACCTGGAGTCCTTCCGGGTGACCATCGAAAAGGACAAGGATCTGCCCTGCTCGGCCCATGCCACGATCAAGATTTCGGTGGGTGACAGTCACGAAATAACGGCCGCCGAGGGTCTGGGTCCGGTGAGCGCCCTGGACAATGCCCTGAGAAAGGCATTGGGCAACTTCTACCCCGACCTGGATACCATGAAACTGGTGGACTTCAAGGTGCGCGTGGTCGACGGGCGTGAAGGCACGGAGGCCAAGGTCCGGGTATTGGTGGAATCACGCGACCAGGACCAGATCTGGAGCACCATCGGCGTCTCCGAGGACATCATCGAGGCCAGTTGGCAGGCCCTGGCGGACAGCTTTCAGTTCAAGCTGGCCAAAGAGGCCCACCAACGTGGCATTCCATCCCCGGACGGGAAGGCGAAAGATCTCAAGCTGGGCTGGTCCATGTCCGTCAACGCCTGAACCCGGGAACCGGAAAACCGAAAACGGGAGGTTAAGGAGAGCAGCAATGATCGAGCGCATTAAAATATTCGACACCACCTTGCGGGACGGCGAACAGAGTCCCGGCGCCAGCATGAACACCAATGAAAAGATGCGGCTGGCCGTCCAACTGGAAAAGCTGGGCGTAGATATTCTCGAAGCGGGCTTTCCCGCCGCCTCTGAAGGAGATTTCGAGGCGGTTTCGGAAATCGCCAAGCGGCTGAAGACCACCCAGGTTGCCGGTTTGGCACGGGCCAACAAGAGTGATATCGACCAAGCCTGGGGTGCCATCCAGCATGCGGCAAACCCACGAATTCACACCTTCATCGCCACCTCTGACATTCACCTGGACTACAAGCTGAAGATGTCCCGGGAGGAGGTGCTCAACGCAGCGGTGGAAGCGGTCAAGTATGCCAGGACCTTCACCGACAACGTGGAGTTTTCCGCCGAAGACGGCTCCCGCAGCGACCGGGACTACCTGTGCAAGGTGTTCGGCGCAGCCATCGAAGCCGGCGCCACCACGATCAACCTGCCCGACACAGTGGGTTACGCCATCCCCCAGGAATTCGAGGAGATGGTCAAGTACGTGACGGCCAACACCGCCAACATGCACAAGGCCACGTTGAGTGTCCACTGCCACAACGACCTGGGCCTGGCCACGGCCAATACCATCGCCGCCATCAATGCCGGCGCGCGACAGGCCGAAGTGACCATCAACGGCATCGGCGAGCGGGCGGGCAACACCTCCCTGGAAGAGGTGATCATGGCCCTGCACACCCGCCGGAACCTCATGCCCTTCGACACCGGCGTCCAGACCCAGCACATCTACTCGACCAGCCGCCTGGTGAGCATGATCACCGGCATCATGGTCCAGCCCAACAAGGCTGTCGTGGGTGCCAACGCCTTTGCCCACGAAGCGGGCATTCACCAGGACGGCATGCTGAAAAACCCCATGACCTATGAGATCATGAAGCCGGAGACCATCGGTTTAAGCCGCAACCAGCTGGTCCTGGGCAAGCATTCGGGCCGCCACGCCCTGTACACGCACCTGAAGAACCTGGGCTACGACCTGTCCGAAGAGGAACTCAAGACGGTTTTCAAACAGTTCAAGGCCCTGGCCGACAAGAAAAAACACGTCATGGACGAAGACCTGGAGGCCCTGGTCACCGAGGGCGTGCTCAGGTCCGCCGAAATCTTCTCACTGGAATACCTGCACGTCACCTGCGGAACCACGGTCCTGCCCATGGCCAGTGTTCGGCTCTCCATCAACGGCCGCTCCGTCCAGGGCGCCAACTACGGCAACGGCCCCATCGACTCGGCATACAACACCATCGCCCAGTTGACCAATGCCAAAGCCGAACTGCTGCGCTTTACCGTCAGCGCCCTGACCGGGGGCACCGATGCCCAGGGTGAGGTAACCGTTCGCCTGCGTGAAAACGGCCTGATGGCCTTGGGCCGGGGCTCCGACCCGGACATCATCACCGCCAGCGCCAAGGCCTACATCAACGGGTTGAACCGCCTGGAGTATCTCAAGGCGCATCCGGTAAGGGCCTCGCAGACGCTGTAGGTTTGGGGACGAGGACTGGAATCGGACATCCCCCGCTGTTCAGCACACCGGTGAGTCAGGACGCGGTCGTAAAGAAACCGCTGGTGATTGGCGCCGATCCGGTCGGCATGAACCTGCAGGTGGGGGTGGACCATGGAGCCAGCCTACCCCATGGCGCCGACCACTTCAAACCGACCCACCCGGCTGTTTTTACGGCTATTGATTTTTTTATCAGCCCGTATTACATTGCCAAATCTTTTGACCCCCACGATCATCAAAAGGAGGTGGAAATGGCAAAAGCGCCATTGAAATACCATCTGATCAACCCGGTTAAAATCAGAACCGACAAGCCCGATCTGGATTTTCCATCCGCTCAGTCCATGGCCGATGAAAAGGTGAAATCACTGTGTCCGGACCCCATGCTGATTTCATGGTATGACGCCACTACCGGCGAATCACACCCCAAGGTCGATTGCGGCGGTGCCGGAAAGCCGGGTTGGCTCAATTATGCCCAGTCCCGCAATTGTGACATGACCGTCGACATCAACGACGAACAGTTTGTTTTCATCTACCTGACGCAACCATAGCCCTACCGCCTCTGAATTCTCCGGCAGCAAACGATTCAACATCAGACCCTGCGCCCTTGATACGCCTTGGGAGGAGTGATCCGAAAAATGCGCCTGACCATCCTGAAAAAGGATGGGGTCATTGCGGCCCATGCGGTGTAATGCCGATGGATCCGAAACAGCTGTGTTAACGCGAGAAAGGAGCACCATGAGTGAAATTGCATTCCAGGACAACTATCCCGATGAACTGAGCCACTGCTACGGATGCGGACGACTCAATCCGGATGGCCTGCGGTTGAAGAGCTATTGGGACGGTGATGAGACGGTCGCCCGATTCCGGCCGCGGTCGGTCCATATGGCTATACCGGGTTATGTATACGGAGGCCTCTTGGCCTCTTTGATCGACTGTCACGGCACCGGTACGGCATCGGCCGCCGCCGGACGGGCGCGGCCAGACGAGGCCCCGCTCCGATTTGTGACCGCATCGCTGCATGTCAACTACCTGCGTCCGACCCCGATCGATGCCGAACTGGAAATCCGCGGCGTGATCAAGGAATTAAAAGAGAAAAAGGTGGTCGTATCGGCAACGGTTTCAGCCGATGGGAAGCTGTGCGCCACGGGTGAGGTGGTGGCGGTCCGCATGCCGGAAAACATGCTCCGCTGATGCCCCCCCCAATCCTTTGACAATAAGGCGCACCCCGGCTATGCTTGGAAAAGTTAGATGAATCTTTGGGTCAGCCCCTTGACACGCCGGTATCGAGCCGGTTTACGGGGTCGCTTCACAAATGGAACCATTCCGATCGGTCCTGGCCGAAAATGGCGTCGACTTTACCGATTTAATCCTGGAAGGACCGCCGGGAGATAAGATCTGCGATATCGCCCGCATCGAAAGCTGTGAAATGATCATCATGGGCTCGCGCGGCCGGTCCGATCTGAAGGGACTATTGCTGGGAAGCGTGGCGCACCGGGTGCTGCAGCAGTCACCCTGCCCGGTTCTGGTGGTCCGCTGAGCCCTTTAAAAAAAATCAAATGGAATCTCATTGCGCATGTTCTCACTGGAGCAGTTTCACCGAACCTACGACACGGCCACCACCCCGGTGACGATTAACGGGCAAACACTCAGGCTGTTCACGCCCGCATCCATTGACCGGTTCATCAACCCGGACGACGTGATGGATAATTTCCCCTTGTGGGCCAAGATCTGGGAAGCCTCCGGCGTCCTGGCCGACCACCTTGCCGGCATGCTGCCGGACCCGACCAAAACCATGCTGGAAATCGGATGCGGTCTGGGGATGGTGGGCATTGTCGCTGCCAGGGCAGGCCATCGCATTACCATGACCGAACTCAACCCCGACGCGCTCAATTTTGCCCGGGCCAACGCCCTGGTGAACGACTGCCCGGATCTTGCCATCGAACGGCTGGACTGGAACGCCCCGCAGCTGGATGGCCGGTTCGACACAATCGTGGGATCCGAAACCGTCTACAAAACCGAAGACATCGATGGCCTCGAGGCCATGTTCGACCGGTACCTGAATCCCGGAGGGACCATCATTCTGGCCGAAGGGGTGCGCCGCACCGGCGTTGACTTCTGGGATCGCATGCGCGACCGCTACGATGTCAAGGCGCGGCGACAGATCCTTCGCTCCGACCAGGGGGCGACGCACATGGTCCTGTTTCGGTTGCAGCGCAGCGCCGACCGGCAATCGGAAAGCTGATATCACATGGCCAGAGGCGACCAGCTGAGCCGGCAGTGGAAGATTATCCAGATCCTGAGTGCCTCCACACAAGGCAAAACCGTTTCCGCCCTTGCCGATCGGCTGGGGTGCACCCCGCGGACCGTTTACCGGGATCTGGAGGCGCTTCAGGCCGGCGGCTTTCCCATCACCACCGAAACCCGGGACAACCGCAGTTTTTGGCACATCCTGAATGCCAGCCGTCAGCAGGTTCCCCTGACCTTCAGCATACCTGAGCTGATGGCCCTGTACTTCGGCAAGGACATGCTCAAGACCTATCGGGGAACCGTCTTTTACGACGCCATTGATTCCCTGTTGTCCAAGATCAAAGCCACGCTGCCGAGCGCGTACATCGACTACCTGGACAGGATCCGGGACAGGGTGGATGCCGGCCCGGCCCCGAGGAAAGACTATACCCGCTTCGGCCCCATCATCGCCGAGCTGAACCGGGCAATCATTGACGAAAAAAAAATCCGCATGGTCTACTTTTCCATGGGCCGGCAGAAGGAAAGCCGACGGACGGTTCATCCCTACCGACTGCGCCATGTAGAAGACACCCTCTACCTGATCGGCTATTGCGTCCTGAGAAAAGGGGTCCGGACATTTGCCGTGGATCGCATCAGAAAGGTGACGCCCAGCGATGATGGTTTTCAAATTCCCGAGGAATTTGACATGCAGGCCTTTTTGCAGGACAGCTTCGGTATATTCCAGGGAGCGCCGGTAAGGGTAAAAATCCGCTTCCTCGAATCAGTTGCCGGTTACGTCCGCGAGCGCATCTGGCACCCGAGCCAACACCTGTCGGATCAGGCCGACGGCACGCTGATTTTCACCGCCACCGTGGCCGGCATCGAAGAGATCGGCCATTGGGTCCTGCGCTGGGGCGCCGGGGCACAAGTGCTGGAACCGGCGGCACTTCGCCGGACCGTCGGTCGTCATGCGGCAGCCATGGCATCCCACTATCGGGATGCGCCTGCCGAGGAGCACCGCAAAGCGGTTTAGCCACACTCATTTCAAGGGAGATCGTTCCAATGACGATCAGTTCGAAGCTGCCGGATGTGGGCACCACCATATTTACGGCCATGGCCGCCCTGGCCGCCGAACATGGCGCCGTCAACCTGTCCCAGGGGTTTCCCGATTTCGATACCCCCCGGCACTGATCGACCGCGTGCTTGCGCACATGCGGGCCGGCCGCAACCAGTATGCGCCCATGCAGGGCGTGGCACGGCTCCGTGAGCGCATCGCCGCAAAGGTTGCCGATCTTTGCGGAACCCCGGTCTATCTCTCTATAAAAACAACCGACTATCGCGTCGACTGGGATGAGGTCAACGATGCCAAAAAAGACCAAACCCTGGAGCAGGCCGCGGAGATATTATGCAGAATCTGAAAATTGCATTGCTTCAATGGGAATTGATATGGGACGATCCCGGCATCTTTATTGGAAGAGGTACCGGCCCAGTTTGCCGTAGTGGTCGGTGGTTTCAAAATCCAAACCGACAATGCTGGATTGGATCCGCTGGACGATGCCCGCTTCACGGACCTGGGAGTGTTCCTCGTCATCCAGGGTGAACTCGATGGTCAGTTTGTCTCCCACCTGGAATTCGGGCATACTGTTGACCGAAAATTGAATGCCCGACTGGGAGATATTGCGTATTTTGATCAACCCTTTTATTGGGTTACCGTTGCGGCCCTGAAAAAAAAACATCCCCACCAGGTTGACTGACTTTCTAAAATGTCGTCGCCGTTCCAGCAGCACGCGATAGTCGTTCCCACAACTGCATTTGCATTTGAGCCGCACCGCCGCCTGGGCCTGGGAGAATTGGCTTAAATCTCTGATGACCCCTTTATTGCAGGCCGGACAGATGAACGTGCCTTCTCCCCGGTCATTGATAAAAATCCGGTGTTCTTTCTCTTCAGTAGACACGTCGGCTGGAGTATGGGGCATGTGTGTCAATTTTGTTTCCGGAACCATGAAGCGCTCCTGTTCCACCATATCGATTTGGCATCTTATTATTCATATCGCCACGCAGAGGATAAACTTGAATAGGAATGTGTGGGGTAACCGGATAAAATTTACTTACAGGCGGTTGGGAAAGATGCGGTTTCATAGCCGACATCCGGTGGCAGCTTCGGCAGGTTGGCCGCCCGGGTGGCAAGCTGGTCGCACCGTTCGTTTCCGGGGTTTCCCGCATGTCCTTTGACCCAGATCCAGTGCACGTCATGCCGAACGCAAAGTGGCAGCAGGCGTTCCCACAAATCGATGTTGAGGGCTTTTCCGCCATTGCTTTTACGCCAGTCGTTGTGCTGCCATTGCTTTGCCCAGCCCTTGGTGATGCCATCCACCACGTAGCGTGAGTCACTGTATAGGACAACCTTCAAGGGGGTTTCGAGTTGTTCGAGGCCGATAATGCAGGCCAACAGTTCCATGCGATTGTTGGTGGTTTGACGAAATCCGCCGGAAAGTTCCCGGGCTTCCCCGGACGATGACATGACCACCCCATAACCGCCGGGGCCGGGGTTGCCCAGACTGGATCCATCCGTGTAAATAATGATCCGGTCTGCACGGTCAATATCTGGTTCCCCAACCGGCGTGGCTGCCGGCCGGGTATTTATTTTTCGTGACGGTTTGAGGCGTATTGGTTCGCCTGAACGCCAATCCTGGATAAAGCT
Source organism: Desulfosarcina sp. (assembly GCA_018224455.1). GTDB lineage: Bacteria > Desulfobacterota > Desulfobacteria > Desulfobacterales > Desulfosarcinaceae > Desulfosarcina. The sequence continues at coordinate 138 of JAGTUY010000495.1, read as the reverse complement.
CTGAGCTTCCTCACGTGTCGAAAAGCCCTTGTACTGGGCACCTTGAAAACCGATCACCTGGTTCTGGGCACCGGCGTCGCCGAACCACTGGGTGTAGATGCCCGGCTGCCTGCCGACGGCAACAGCGTAGTATTTTTT
>JAGTUY010000494.1 GCA_018224455.1 Desulfosarcina sp. | reverse complement strand
GCTTCCACCGGCCCTTCTCCCGGGGACGCCAGCCGGGCCGTGCGGGTGGGCACCACGGCGCCGGTCAGGGCCGCGGTTCTGGATAGTTGTTGGGGCGTGACGGTCTCCACTCTCACCGCCGGCAAGGGCTTGGCCTGGGGAACAACCGGGGAGGCCGTCGCGGACGACGCACCCTTATCGTCGCCGGCGGCTCCGATGGTCTTTTCCGATGTGCGGGATTGGACGACGCCGAAACCGATCAGGCTCAGCACGGCCATCACCGATATGAATAGCAGGCTTTTTTTCATAATGAATTTTCTCCAGTGGCAAGTTTCAGGTTCGCCAGGGCGATACGATAATCCGCCACGGCACGCGCGAAATTGGTTTCGGACTGCAAAAGCGCCGACTGCGCGTCCAGCACGTCGGTCAGGGAGCCGCTGCCCAGGTCATATTTCATGCGTTCGATGCGCAAGCTTTCCTTGGCCTGCGCGATGGACGCCCGGATCGCCTCAATGCGGGCGTTGCCGGACCGGACGTTCAGCGCGGCGGTCTCCACCTCGCGACGGATCTGCAGTTCAAGTTTGCGCAGACGCTCCTGGGCGGCCGCCAGGGCGGCGCGCTCCTGGCGGACCTGGGCCGCGGTGCGCCCCCCTTCGAACAGGGGGACCGTCAACGTGACGCCGACGGCGCCGACATCCTCCTCGGACTTCGTAGCGTTCCCTTCATCCTCGGGGCTGGCGGCGCCTTTCATGCCATAGCTTCCCACCAGGTTGACGACGGGCCAGGATCCGGCCCTGGCCGCATCGACCCGTCCGGCCTGGGCTTCGAGACGTGCCCGGGCGGATAGATAATCGCCGCGCCGCTTCAGGGCCGTTATCGTCAGGTTATCCGGGGACAATTCCGGCTCGGGCTCCGTGACCAGCGTTCCGTCGATGGCAATGGTTTCCGCATCCTGGTCAACGCCCATCAGGTTCACCAACAGGCGTTTATAAACGGCGAGGGCATTTTGCTCCCGCACCAGGTTTTGCCGCAGATCGGCGATTCGCACTTCGGTGCGCAGCAGATCGACCCGCGCCGCCTTTTGCGCCGCCAGCAGGTCGGCGATCTGCTTATGGTGCTCATCCATGGCGCTAATCGAAAATTCCAGCGACCGGATCACCTCGCGCTGGCTCAACAGGGCGTAAAAGGTGCTCGCCAGGTTGAAGACCAGTTCCTCGTGCGTGCGCGCCAACCGTTTTTGCTCGGACTGCGCCAGCAATTCGGCGGCCCTGATCTCATTGGTGATCCGGCCGCCGGTAAACAAAGGGAACCTCAGCACCAGATCGCCACGGTAAATATCCCGGTCGAAAACCCCGGGCTCGCCGTTGAAGCGCGTCGGAATCAATCGCTGGGCGTCCAGATTGCGTCCATAGCCGGCTTCGGCGCTCAGCGTCGGCCAGGCGGCTGCCTGGGCGACCTGCTGGCGGTCTTCCGCCGCTGCGGTATCCCACTGAACCGCGGCGATCTCGGGATTGTTGGCCAGAGCGATGTCGATGGCCCTTGAAAGGGTCAGCGACCCCCGGATCGGAATCGACCGGCCGGGTCTTTGTGCAGATGCAACCACCGCCTGATCCATGGCCGTATATGGCATCCGCGAAATCGGAGCGTAGGGATCGGTCGGCTGCGTCAGCGCGCAACCAGCCAGCGCCATGGTGCAGGCGACGATTGCCAGGATAGCCGTTCGCGACGCTCGAATTTTTCTGATGACGATTGATGCGGGCATTATCTTTTTAACAATCTTTGCGTGGTGCATATGCTGATCCGGCCTCACTGCGGCAGGAGACCCGCAACTTTTTATAAGGAGCGAAGTCTTGCCGACATCCGAAATATCAAAATAGCGTTTATGGGCGATGGTTAAGCTGTTTTTGGCGGGGTGTCAGGACTTCAACAAAGCAGGACGCAATTGATAATGAACGGCCGCGGCCGGACAGGCGGGACATGGTGGAAGGGTTGCGGATTGGCATCTGAAAAGCTTGAAAGGAACATTTCGGAGACGGTGATAACGGCGTTCGGATCGGCCTTCACGGGCTCGGAGGCGGGATCCTCCTGCGAACATGATAAAATGGCAGCGGGGAGAACCACCGTCCTTGCGCAGCCGGCGCAGCAGGCCGGGTGTTGAGCAGGGGCAGCGTCCTGACGGGCGGCATAGGTTCCGGATAACTCGGCACTTTGCGAACGAAGGGCTTTTCCGGTGCTGGACCGCGGGGCCGAACAGGCGCCGCCCATGGCCAGCGTCGCAACCAGCATCAGGGCAACGGCTACCCTTGGGGCAATCAAAAAACATGTCGCTTTTTGTTGCATGTTTTGCCGCTTCTTTTTTAACCGGAAACTGTTCGTCATTCGCAATCCGCTGTCGTTGTCGCTATCGGGCATAATCCGACGGCACATTTATAATAGAATCCCAAACTGAAATCAATGGGCTTATAGAAGATCCATTTTCATCCGCTGAAATTCCTCAACCGTAATCTCTCCTCTGGCATATCTTGCCTTGAGGATCTGGTTATCAGCCCAAACGGTAAAATGCTTTAATTGCATGGTGAAAGGCCCGGGAGCAAACCATCACCCCCAGGCCAAACCCCGATTCCACTGCAATCTGGTTTTTATTGCCATCCCCGCCCGTGATGCCCCCCGCCCGGGCCGTAGCCACGTCCCATGCCCGAACCCGCGGCTGCCATCTGGGATTGTTGTTCCGGGGTGAGCACTGCCCGGCAGTCCAGCCGGTATGCGGTGGTCTTTTCCTGGAGCTGGCTCTGAAGTTCGGAGAGTTCTTTCTCTTTGGCCGTGATTTTCTCGCGCTCCGGCTCGGCGGCGGTCCACAGCAGCCGCAATTCGGATCGCAGGCCAAACAGGCGATTTTGCAGGGGTGAGACCTCTTTGAGATAATCCTCCCTCAGGCTCTGGAGCTTGGCGGATTGCGCTTCGGTCAGGTTAAGGTTGGCCATGCCGTAGCCGGCACCGTTGCCCGGACCCATGCCGTGGCCCCATCCCCGCTGTCCGGCCAGGGCCAATGAACCTGAAAACAGGATTGCCAGCGTCAGTGTTGCCATAATTAGTCTCTTCTTCATGTTGGGTTTCCTTTCTGATAGAGTTGTCATAACCATTATTAATGTTGTTTAGCACTTGAAGGTTCCCAGGCTTGGTATTCCCGAACCAGTCCCTGAACGGATTGATCCGGCCCCGCCATGGCCGATGGGTTCATTCTCACTATTTTCTCCAGTACCCTTACGGCCCCTTCCCGGTCGTTCAAATCCTCTTTTAAGACGATTGCTTTGTAGAGGCGGGCCGTCTCGTTTTTCAGGTCTTGCGAGATCACCCGGTCAAAGGAGGCGATCGCTTCCATCGGCCTGCCGGTCAGCCGCTGCAGGACGCCCAGATCGATCCGGACATCGGTATCCTGCGGATTGCACTCCAGGGCCCTGCCGTAGGCCTCCATGGCCTTGGCATATCGACCGCTGTCAAAACAGAGGTTTCCCAGTTCAATCCAGGCCTTGGTATTAGAGGGATTTTTTCGGGCCTCCTGTTCAAGCCGTTCGATTTGACCCTGGAAAGATGTCTGCGCCATAGAACCGGAACCCGAAGCCAGCGGGTCGTGGGCATAGTGCCCGCAAAACAGGATGCCGCCCAGAGCGCCGCCGAAAAACACGAAAACGGAGATCACGATTATCCAATCCATGGATAACCGTTTCTTGAAGAATCCGCTTGCACGAGCAGGGTCCTTGTCTTCGTGAAGGTCGGGCGGTTTCATGTTGTGACGACGCTCCATGAAAAAATCTCGTCGGCCGTTAAAATCCATTGTCTTTGTTCATAAGGCTTGAGCAAATCGTATGCCAATGGCATCCCAATCGTTTCGGACAGACGCAACCAACCGGAATTAAATAAATTATTCGTAAACCTCGAAGCTGAGGGGAAACCGGACCGTCTTCGGCAAAAAATGTCGAAAAAAGATGGGAACCGTGGTAATAAACATCGAAAACGAAATGTTAGCGACTTATGTCGATTTTACCCGGTTTCGACAAATTCGTCGAGATCCAAAAGGAGAAAGGGTGGACAAGTTTTTTAATTTACTCGGGTGGGCGACTCTCATCGTAGTGGGGATCATGGTCGTACCGGCCCTGGCACAAGGCCCTCCCCTGGAATATGGCGTGCGTACCGCGCCCTGGATCGGCGAATGGGCGGTCTTCCCATGGTGGATGGAAGCAAGGCGCTGGTTCGCGGCGGATGAGGGTTAAAAGCGATGAATCCGAATCCAGATAGGCAGCCGCAGCCGTTTCAGTTTTTCCTGTTTGCCATGCTCGGTTTTCTGCTGATTGCGCTCTTTTTCGGGACCGCCTGGATGGACGCGCGCCGCATCCAGAAAACCCTGATAGATGTTTTTGAAAATAAAGGTCTGAATATCATCGAGACGGTCGAGACCATCGCCGGGGAGAAACTGAGAGGCGTGCGGGGTACCACGGGATCAGCCCAGGTCGTTTTTCAGGATCTTGACCGTATGGATGAAAGTTTTGGGGTGCAGGAGGCGATTCTGGGCCGATTGATCGACCTGGCCCGCGAGATTGACCGGCGCGAGGTGACAGACGGCTTGGCTCCAAAAGACCTCACCCGGCTGGCAGCCGAAGCCGGTTTACAGGCCATCGTTGTGTATGACCCAAACGGGCGACCCATCCTGGAAAGCGCTCCGGTTTCCGAAGCGGTGGAGGCCGAAATCAGACGTCTGATCGAAGGTGGTGATGAAATTGCCGTCGATTCGGATGCGCGGCATACCGGGCATGCCGCTTCCTATATAGTGACCGTACGCCGGAAAAACCTGAAGGGCGTCGTCGGGCTGGTCATAGGTAAGGAAGGATTCGGGTCCTGGGCCGAAAGCGTCGCCATCCAAAGTGCGATCGAGGAAAGCGGTTGGAGAAAAGGGATCCACTATTTCATGGTGGTCGATCCCAGGGGTGTTTTGTTGGCCGGCGCGGGCGACATGCCTGAATCCCGGGCCGCTGAAGCGTCGTCGTTTCCGGCTGCCCGGCCCCCGGGATCCAGCGCGTCCGGCCGCCGCCTGATTGAAGACCCGCCGGACAGCCTCGAAGTATACGCCCCTTTCACGGTCCACGGACGGCAGGTGGGCATGGCCAGGATCGGTATGGAAATAGAGGAGGCCGTGCAGTTAGGAAACGCCCACTTGCGTCGCATTATCGTCGCCACTGGGTCAATGATGCTGGCCGCGGTTCTGGCCATGGGGTT
>JAGTUY010000493.1 GCA_018224455.1 Desulfosarcina sp. | reverse complement strand
TCCTTGCGTCGATCGCCCGACCGAAGGCCCGGATCGTTTAAAACGCCAGATAGACCGTATGCAGCCGGCCGCTGGGCAGTTCCTTGAGTTGCAGGCGCATCTGTTTGGCCGAGCCGGCTTCACCAGGAAAAAAGATGACGCCGTGGGAAAGGTTCCCAGGTTGAATGGGCTGGTTCTTCAAAGATTTATCACGCAGGTCCCTAACAATGGCCGAACGAGCGTCATCTGTTCCATAGGCTGCCGCACCACCCAGGGTTGCGCCGGCCGCTGCGCCCACCGCCGCCCCCTTGAAATGGGAAATGGGTGGGAAATGGGGTCGCGCTAACCGATTGACATTAAACGACTAGTAGCTTAAAAAAGGGGTTAAAACAAGCTTAATCCAATGCTTTTGCTCTCGAAAACATCCGTTTAAGGAAATCGCTGTTCTATGGCCCGTGCAAAGCGACATTATATCCCCGGTCATGTCTGGCATATTACCCATCGCTGCCATAAAAGGGCCTTCCTTTTAAAATTCTCAAAAGATCGCAGCAGATGGATTGAATGGTTGTATCAGGCAAAAAAACGTTTCCGCCATTTGAGTGTATTGGATTACATGGTCACCTCCAACCATATTCATTTGCTTCTATTCGACAATGGCGGGGATAACGCCATTCCGGACTCGATCAAGCTGGTCGCCGGCAGAACCGGCCAGGAATACAACTTGCGGAAAAACAGCAAGGGCGCATTCTGGCAGGATCGCTATCATGCTACTGCTGTGGAAAGTAATCGTCATCTACGCCAATGCATTGCTTACATCGACATGAACATGGTCCGTGCCGGTGCCGTCGATCACCCCGAAAAGTGGCGATGGTGCGGATATAATGAAATACAGAATCCCCGAAAAAGAAAGGGAATTATCGATTTTGATCGTCTCACAGGATTGCTGAGTTTCGACACCTACGAGCAGTTGAAGGATGCCCATCTCAAATGGATAGACAGTGCCATGCAGCGTGATACTAACGGCAGAGAAGCAAAATGGTCGCAAAGCATTGCCACCGGTAGCGAAGCTTACATCAAAAAGATCAAAGAAGCACTTGGCTTCAGGGCGAGGGGGCGAAAAATCCGTCAGGTTGGAGATTCATTCGAACTGCGGGAAACGATGACGCCCTACGGATCAGCCGATTCTTACGAAGTCGATAACACGATTTTATGGGATCAGCGATGATAAGCCTTAATCTCGCGTTGTTGGCACCAAAAAGTATCGATTAAGGCCATTTTAGGCCCCTGTTTTCAGCTCTTTTTAAAACATTACAAGAGGTTGCTGCGGCCCGACCCAAAATCACTGTTTAAAAAGAATGTATTTCAGTAAAGATGGTGGAATTGGTTGCCTTGTCTGTCCAAGTGGGTGTTCAGCTATAAAAACAGTCGCGAAAACGAAATTCGAACAGCGAAAAAACCAACGGCTGAGCAGACGGAACTTCGCAAACAAGGCGCCCCAAGATTCAACGACCGAATTTAGACCCAAATCGGTCGCTAACCAGCCGCAAATTGTACGAAGCGGCTTAAATTTTAACCGGCTTTTAAAGACGTCATCGTGACCGACACCGACAAAATATTGGTAATAGGCGGCTGCCGCAGCGGAAAGAGCAGCCACGCCCTGCAGTTGGCTGAAGGCATGGGTCCACGCCGGGTGTTCGTGGCCACCTGTGTGCCCCGTGACGACGAGATGCAGGCCCGGGTCGACCGTCACCGGCGCGAGCGCAGCGACACCTGGCGTACCTTGGAAATCCCCGTCAATCTGGCAGAAGCCATCCGCGCCCACAGCCCGGCGGCGGAGGTGATGCTGGTGGACTGCCTGACGCTGTGGCTGAACAACCTGCTCCTGCAGACCCAGGACCCACCACGGATTCAGCGGCAAATCGACGATCTGGCCGAGGCCGTGAAAACGGCCCCCCACGCGGTGATACTCGTCTCCAACGAGGTGGGTGCCGGCATCGTTCCGGGAAACCGCCTGGCCCGGCTTTACCGTGACCTGGCCGGCTGGACCAACCAGGCCGTCGCCGCCGCCTGTGACCGCGTGGTCTGGACCATCGCCGGCATCCCCGTAACCATCAAACCCCCTTTTCAGAACACGGCCCCATGAACGCATTCATCGCCTCGCTGCAGTTCATCAGCGCCATTCCCCTGGGACGACCCAGACCGTTCGATCCCAAAGGGATCATCGTCCATTTTCCATTGGCCGGACTGGCCATCGGCCTGATTCTGGCCCTGTTCGACCTGATCGCCTCGGCCGTCTGGCCGCCTGTTGTGGCCGGGGCGTTGGATGTGGCGCTGCTGGCGGCCGTCACCGGTGCCTTTCATCTGGACGGTCTGGCGGACACGGCGGATGGCCTGTACGGCCGGCGTGAACGGGAAAAAGCCCTGGCCATCATGAAGGACAGCCGGGTCGGCGCCATGGGATTGGTGGTTGTGGCCTGCGTGCTGCTCGTCAAAACCGCGGCCGTGGGGAGTATCGCCCACGGACGGTTTCTGGCGCTGATGATCGTTCCGGCCTATGCCCGTTCGGCCATGATGGTGGGCATACGCGTTCTGCCCTATGCGCGGGGAAGGGAGGGCACCGGCAGCGCTTTTTTTGAAACGCCCCTGTCCGCGGTGGACTTTAAATACATTGCCGCACCGGTTATCCTCTCCTTGTTTCTTGGATGGCGGGGGCTCTTGCTGAACCTGTTTTTCGCCGCTGCCACCATTGCCATGATCTGGTTTTACCGCAAAAAACTGGCCGGCATCACCGGCGATTTGCTCGGCGCCATGACCGAGATCCTGGAGGCGGTTCTGTTTCTGGCGGTGTGCGTGGGAGGCGGCCCATGATCGGCGGACACGGGGGCAACATATACGGGCTGGCGCAGCAGCTGAAATGCCGGCCATCGGACATCAGCGACATGAGCGCCAACGTCAATCCCCTTGGCCCCATACCGGCGTTGCTCGAGCATTTACAGGTTGGTATATCGGCCATCGCAGCCCTGCCCGAAGTGGATGCCGGCGGCATCGTGAACGCCTTTTCGCGGTTTTACGACATCGATCCCCGGCAGGTGATGGCGGGCAACGGCACGACCGAGCTCATTTACCTGATTCCCCGGGCCCTGGGTGTGAAAAAGGCCCTGGTGGTGGGTCCCACCTATTCCGACTACCGGGATGCCTGCACCATGAACCAGGTGGCTTGCGATCATCTGATCTGCCGGGAGGAAGACGATTTCGTACCGGACATGCAGGCCATCCGGAGCGCGGCAACGACGGCTGACCTGGTCTTTTTGTGCAATCCCAACAATCCCACGGGTGCCCTGGTGGTCCGGCCGGATGTCGACGCCCTTTGCCGGTCACTGCCCGACACGGTCTTCGTGGTCGATGAATCCTATCTGCCCTTTGCGCCGGCGCCGGCAGATGCCACCATGATCGGCTCGGACCTGCCCAATGTCGTGGTGCTCAACTCCATGTCCAAAGCCTTTCGGATCCCGGGACTGCGCATCGGCTTCGTCAAGGCACCGGGACCGCTGATGCAGGCCCTTGCCCCTCTGGCCCTGCCCTGGTCGGTTAACAGCCTGGCCCAGGCGGCCGTGCAATGGCTCATGGACCGTCCCGAAAGGGTCGAGCCCTTTCTTTCATCTACCAGAAACATGTTAGAACAGGAGAAAAGAATAATAGAAGCGTATTTCCATAAAAAGTCTGGTGCCCGGTGCTTCCCCTCGGCCACCTCCTTTGTTCTCATCCGGCTGCCCGATGGACTGAACGCGCAGACGGTGTGGCGGCACATGGCCGACAACCGCATCCTGATCCGCGACTGTAGCAACTTTGCCGGCCTGTCGGATGCGTTTATCCGCATCTCCCTAAAAAGCGAAGCGGAGAATCGCCGGGCGACCGAGCTGCTGGTCCAACTGTGCCGCGACCACGCCAATCCGAGGCGCCGCCATGCCCACTGAAGGTTTGGCCCTGGCCCTGACCCTGGCCGTGACCTTGGACATGCTGCTGGGCGATCCGCTGTGGCTGCCCCATCCGGTGAGATGGATGGGCAGGGCCATCGCATGGCTGGAGCCTCGATTTCGGAGGCTGACCCTGAAACCGCTGGTTTCCGGTGCGCTCATGGCGACGCTTCTGGTGTCATCCGTGTGGCTCACCTGCCTGCTGCTGGTCTGGTTCGCCGCAGCCGTTCACCCCGCCGCCGGGATCCTGGTTCAGGCCGTGATGATATACGTCTGCATCTCCGCCCGCAGCCTGGCCGACGCCGCCCTGGCCGTGGGCGACGCACTTGGCCACTCGGGTCTCGGCGCCGCAAGGCAAGCGGTTTCCATGATCGTGGGCCGGGAGGCGGATCGGCTGGATGAAAGGGGTGTGACGCGTGCCGCGATAGAGACCGTGGCCGAAAACCTGGTAGACGGGGTCGTCTCCCCGCTGCTCTTCGCCGTGCTGGGCGGTGCCCCCCTGGCCATGGCCTACAAGATGGTCAACACCCTGGACTCCATGGTCGGGTACAAGAACGATCGCTACCTGCTGTTCGGCCGTTTCGCCGCCCGCATGGACGATGTGGCCAATTTCATCCCAGCACGCCTGGCCGTACCCTTCATTGCCTTTGCCGCACAATTGCTGAATGGACGGGGGCGGGCGACAATGAACACTGCCTGCCGGGACGGCCGCGCCCACGCCAGTCCCAATGCCGGATACCCGGAAGCCGCCTTCGCCGGCGCCCTGGGATTGTGGATGGGGGGACCCAACCATTACCACGGCCGACTGGTGGAAAAGCCTATTATCGGCCTGGGATTCGCCGACGCCAGACCGGCCCACATCCGGCAGGCCTGCCGGTTGATGCAGACCACCGCACTCCTGGTCTTTATGGTTGCGGCGATAACCTTGCTGCTTCTACCGATGGCACTTTAGTATCGACGCCCTGGCGTTCGAATTTTCATGTCAGAAAATAAAAAATAAATAACAATACCCAAAAGCCAAATATCAAATTACAATGACTAAAATCCCAAATGCCAATGCTTCGGTTTGTATCTTTTTTGAGATTTGGATATTGCGGTTTGGAATTTGTTTGGGATTTGATGCTTGTCGCTTGTTATTTCCAGTTCATCCCGGTTAAACAATCCATGGCGGACAGCAAAAAAACAATACCGTCTTTTCCACCATTGGCAACCGTTTGCAAAAAACGGTTCCCCTTTTCACTAGCCTGCCCTTCATTCGTCTACCCGGCGGGCTACCTGGACAACGTCCGTCACCTGGCCCCGTTTGTAGATGAGATTGAACTGCTCTTTTTCGAAAGCCGTTTTAGCGGCAGCCTGCCATCCGCTTCGTTGATCCGAGACCTGGTTCAGCAGGCCCGTTCCGGCCAGATCACCTATAACGTCCATCTGCCCACGGACATTTATCTGGGGCATCGGGACGCCGGTGTTCGCCAAACGGCGGTGAACGTGTTAAGGCAATGGATTGACCGCTGCGCGCCGCTGAACCCTACGACCTTTACCCTGCACCTGATCCGAGAGCCTTCCGAGCCTGACAATCTGCGCTGGCTGGCCAATTCGGCGGCATCCCTGGAAGCGGTTCTGGCGACCGGGGTTCCCAGCCGTCGGATTGGTGTGGAAAACCTGGACTACGACATTGAACGGGTCGCACCCGTCATCGACGGTCTGAACCTTTCCGTATGCATGGACATGGGCCATCTCATGGCCCACGAGGCTGACATGCCGAGCTTTTTTGACCGCTGGACAGAACGGATCAGCGTGGCCCACCTGCACGGGGTGGATGGCGTGCAGGACCATTTGCCGCTGAACCGGCTGTCGCCGGCGCACATGGAAACGGTCATGCGTGTATTGAAACGATTCAGCGGCGTGGTTTCCCTCGAGGTCTTTTCAGCCCCGGCGCTGAATGCCTCGATGGCGCACCTGCTCGATCAATGGTTCAGACCGAAGGCGGAAAACGCTTAGTCCACAATGAATGCTGCAGTTTGTGCCCAAGATAGCTGAGTTTGAGGCGAAGCCATGCTCTTGAATGCTGGATTCTGGCTCATCAATTCGCTGCTCGACAGGTGAACCTTTATCGATGAACTCAAAATCAAACCAAGTGGAACTGCTGGCCCCGGCCGGCACACCGGAAAAACTGGAAATCGCGGTTCACTACGGCGCTGACGCCGTCTATCTGGCCGGCAGGGATTTCAGCCTGAGAAACTTTTCCGCCAACTTCTCACTAGCGGACATGCAGGCCGCCCGCCGCCTGACCCGTGACAATGGCATGCGTATGTACGTGGCCGTAAATATCTACTCAAGGGACAGCGAAGCACAGGCCATTGCCGATTACCTGGCATCCCTGGAATCCGTCGAACCGGACGCCCTGATCGTCGCCGATCCGGCGATTTTCATGCAGGCCCGGCGGCTGCTCCCCC
>JAGTUY010000492.1 GCA_018224455.1 Desulfosarcina sp. | reverse complement strand
TGAGGTCTCATCATCCGGTGAACAACCATAGGAGTTCCATAACCCCTCCATGCGGACCGTATCCTCCCAGATTTCCGCAATCGTCCTAAGCGGATTTTCATCCCGGGTTCCAAAATAGGCCAACATATCCATCACCAGCAGGTTCGCCCAGGGGCCGTCCTTATCAGGAAGGTGCCCACGCGTGGTCAGGCCAGAGGACTCCTCGCCTCCGATCAGGATGCGGTCCCGCCAATCATCTGGCAAAGTCGCCTCAGTGCGATAGGCGCGGTCCATGCGACGGATTTCTTCAATATACTTAATGCCGACCGGTACCAGGAACGCATGCTCCAGGATGCGATCCGCCCGATCGCCAATGCTGATCTTGTAAAAGGGGTGATTCACATACGCCGGCAGCGCACCCTCAAGGGGTTCATTTTCAGCGTTATCGGGGATCATGCCCGCCAGGATCTCAATCAGCGGCGAGCCGGTCTGTGTGGCGATCACCCTGCCCTGCAAGCCGCGTTCCACACCCAGGTAACGAATCAGCATGGGCAGAATCTGGTTCGGCCGGAAATAAACACCGCCCTGATCGACAACCCCGAAACGGTCGCCATCCGTATCCATCCCCAGGCCCAGATGGGCGCCTGTGTCTGCCACCTTATCCTTGAGGGGATTGATAAACGGCTCCTCCGGGTTGGCATAATCCAAACCGGTCAGTTCCGGGTCGCGTTGGGCATGAATCACGGTGTAGCGCACACCTGCTTCGCCCGCCAGTCGGGTCATATATCCCCGGCCGGACCCATGAAATTCGTCAATCACGATCATTTTGTCACTGAAGAACCTGCGGATGCGATCAAAATCCACAGGGATGCGGGCATTCCCGCGCCCATTGTTCTTGATCCAGGTGACGTAATCATCCAGGGGGTCAAACCCGCGTAACCGTCCCTGCTGGCGGCCGTCGGCAAGGCTGGTCACCCGGGCATCTTCATCCAGCAGTTGCATTTCATTGATGTGGAAGGAGATAAAATCCGTCAGGTTGGTTGGGGCAGGGTATCCCAAACGCGGGTTGAACTTGATCCCCTGCCACTCCGGCGGGTTATGGCTGGCTGTGCAGATCATCAGCCCGGCCACCTCGTCCGGCGCGAGAAATTCCGTCAGGTAATAGACCAGGGCGGGCGTGGGAACATCTCGAGTGGCAAATTCCACCTCAAAGCCATTCGCCAGGCAGACCTCAGCCGTCCATTGCGCCACCCGGTCGGCATTTCTGCGCGTGTCGTAACCGATCACCATCTTCCGGCCGGCCAGGTTCTCTCGGCCGACAAAATCCGGCACATCACTGTCATTAAGGTAATCGCACAGCGCCTGGACAACCTGCTTAGCCCGCCGCTCGGTGAAATCCGCGCCCCAGCGTCCCCGCACCCCGGAAGTGCCAAAACGCAGGTATTTACGGTCGTAGATCATGCGCAGCAGACCCAAGCCATGTTCATCGCCAATCAAGAGCGGTTCCTGCGTGCGCAGGCGGAACATGATCAAACGCTCATAGATATTGCCAATCTGGATCACCCGGAAGGGCATCCAGCGGTTGGGGTCTTTCTGATAGTCCATGCTGTCGAGCAAGGGCACAATCTCGTGATCGATTGCCGTCCGCAAAGAATTAAACACCGGCGCAGCGAAATAATCCTTCGCCAGCCGGATTGCCTTCTGGCGCATCTGGCCCGTCAGGGGGATGTAGATATCATCAATCAGCGCACGGCGGGCGAGGCCTGCTTCATCTTTTGGCAGGTACTGCTCCAGTCGGTATTGGGTGCCAATGGCGATCAGGGTCAGCAGCATGCTGATCGCGCGCGATGAATTGACCGGGTCGCGGGCAATGCGCACGTGGTCGGAGATGACCTCACGCGCCAACACATCCAAAAATTGGCTCATTGCGCTGACCGCTGGACGCCAGGCTTGCTCAGTTTCAGCGGTGATCAGCTCCCGGTTGAGCTGGTTGAAAACCACGCCCAGCTGCGTGATGCCAATATCTTCAAAATCAAATTCCAAATTCTTCATTCAGTGCTCCTAAATCTGTTATTCGTTATATTAAAGTGATTTTACCGCAACCACCCAGCTCGTCCCTAACGCTCACCCTGAACGGGGGACCAGACCGCCCTGGGTCACATTCAACACCTCTAAGTGGCTCCCCGGGGGCGTATCGGTGGCAGCCTGGACCGCCTCGCACAGCGCAAAAGCCTTATCTGCCAGGTCGATCACGCTGTGGCGGTTGTCCGCTTCAAGCATCAGGCGCACCTTGGGCTCAGTCCCGGAATAACGCAGGCTAAGCCGGGTTAATCCTGGCAGGTCGTCCCTGATCGCATCCCGTAAGGCCATCACATATTCGAGCTGCTCAAGGTCTCTTTTCTCAGCCACGTAAGCTGAGGCGATCACCTGGGGATATTTGTGAATGCTTTCAGCCAATTCTGCCAGCGTCTCGCGCCCGCTGGCAAGGTACGCCCTGATCAGGTAGATCGCCGAGCGCAGTCCGTCGCCGGTGGTATGCGTTTCATCCATCAAGATGATGTGACCGGATTGCTCCCCTCCCAGGCCGATCAGATCACCCTGGTTCGCCTGCAATATCATCTCACGCAGTTCTGCCATGATGAATTTATCGCCCACCGGCGTTTCTATGAAGTTAATCACCCGATCAGCAAAATAATTCACCAAGGCCCCGTTTCGCATGCTCGTGCTGACAACCGTCTTTCCCAGCAGCCTGCCCTGCGCATGGAAATAATCCCCCAGGATAGCCAGCATATGGTCGCCATCCACCAAACTTCCGGCTTCATCTACAAAGATCACCCGGTCGGCGTCACCGTCAAAAACCACACCAAAATTAGCCCGGTATTTCTGAACCAGCGCATACAGATCTTCGGGATATTCACGGACATGCTCGGAACCCGATTCCACATTGATATTGGTGCCGGTCGGTGAAGCATGGACAGCAACCACTTCCGCCCCCAAACGGGAGAATACCTCAGGTGCATACCATGAAGCCGCTCCATTGGCACAATCCAACACCAGCTTTATACCGCGCAGGGTCAGATCTTGATGCTCGTCCACCAGGTGATCTGCGTACAGCTCACGCATGTCCGCGCCGTCAATACGGCGCCCAAACTGATGCGCCTGGGCGCTGCTGAGGTCAATGGGATCATTTAGCAGGGATTCGATTTCGAGTTCAACCGATTCGCTCAATTTCAGGGCTTTTTCATCGAAAAATTTGATCCCGTTTTCATTGACCGGGTTATGGGAGGCGGAAATCACGATGCCGGCTTCAGCGCTCATCTTGCGGACCATGAACGCGACCCCGGGCGTGGTGATGACACCCAGGTCGACCACCGTTGCACCGCTGGCCAACAGGCCCGTGGTCAGGGCGCTCTGCAGCATCTCGCCGGACTGGCGGGTGTCGCGCCCGATCACAAAAGTGGGATGCGACGCTCGACGTGAAAGCACTGCCCCAGCCGCATACCCCAAACGAGATACAAATTCGGGTACTAAGGGATGCCGGCCTACATGGCCGCGCACACCATCCGTCCCAAAATATTTTCGCTTTAATTCCTTCGAAGGCATTCTGAATAACTCCTGTTCGTCTGATCATCATCTAATAAAGAAACGCCGTCCACTGCTAAACTGAAATTCGGTCAGCGTGTTGGGAAGTGTAAAGCAGCTTATTTTATCTGCAAATCAGCCACCACCGGTAAGTGATCCGATGCTCGGCGGCTGAGGTCGTTGGATTCAATCCGGCACACATAATCTACCAGGCGCGCCCGCGGGTAAAAATAGATGTGGTCGACCGCTCGCGCCAGGTCAGGATGGGTCGGGCCGTCATTTTCCGGGCGCAGCCGCATAAAACCCGGCGCAGAATCCAATAAATGTGTGAGGCACTGCTCACCTTCAACGGCATTGAAATCACCCGCCACGATCAAAGGTTCATTTTTCTCCAAAATGTGCACCCGCACCAGGTCGAGGAACCGGCTGACCTGCTGGAAGCGCATCAGCTGCGCTTTTTCACGCACGATAGGTA
>JAGTUY010000491.1 GCA_018224455.1 Desulfosarcina sp. | reverse complement strand
TATTGTGAAAGGGCGTAATGATGAACCCCCGGTTGGCCAGGTAGAGGTGCGTGTAATAGATCATGCCCCAGTCGAAGGCGGCCTTGGCCTGGCTGCCGCTG
Source organism: Desulfosarcina sp. (assembly GCA_018224455.1). GTDB lineage: Bacteria > Desulfobacterota > Desulfobacteria > Desulfobacterales > Desulfosarcinaceae > Desulfosarcina. The sequence continues at coordinate 4,919 of JAGTUY010000491.1, read as the reverse complement.
GTGGGCGGGTGCGGAATGAACTGCAGTTCGGCACGGGCCCCGCAGCGCGTGACGCTCCAGGGCAGACGATGCGTCGCGATGGATGCGTCCAGGCCGTCGGCCATTCGATCGGCCCCTTTGATCATCCGCTCGAAGGCCGCCGGTGTGGCCACATCCGCCAGGGTCGCCCGCATTGCCTTGACGGCCAGGGCGTTGCCGGAAAGGGTGCCGCCGATGCCCATGGGGTCGGAAAGGCCCTTGCAACCGAATGACGCATTGATGCCGTCGGCCATCTCGGCGGTAAATCCGTAGACCGCCACCGGGATGCCGCCGGCAATGCATTTGCCCAGGGTGATGAAATCCGGCTGCAGGGAATGGGCGGCGGTGTAGCCGCCGGGTCCGGATGAGAACGTATGGGTTTCGTCGATGACTAAAAAGGTGCCGCACCGGCTGCAGGCATCGCGAAGCTGGTCGTGATAGCCTGATGCCGGAAGCACCATACCGCAATTGGTCATCACCGGCTCGGCCAGCACGCAGGCCACATCCCGGTGGGCCAGGGCCGCTTCCAGCGCGGGCACATCATTGAATTCCACCACCCGCGTCAGCGCGTCCTTGGGGATGCCGGGGTTGATGTCGTATTCGGAGCGCAGGGACAGGCCTCCATCCGGCCCGAGGTGAACCAGGGCCTCATCGACGCTGCCATGGTAGCACTCGTTGAAAACCAGTATTTTTGGCCGCCGGGTCAATGTCCGGCAGATGCGGATGACATAGCGGTTGGCCTCTGTAGCGGTCATGGCGACCTGCCAGAAGGGTAGTCCGAACCGTCGACCAAGATCCCTGCCCACCCACAGGGCGTCCTCGCTGGGCATCATGGTGGTGATGCCCCTGCGCACCTGGGTTGTTACCGCAGCGGCTGTGGCCTCCGGCGAGTGACCGAACATGGCGCCGGTGTCACCTAAACAGAAGTCCACGTAAGTGTGGCCGTCCAGATCGACGATCCGGTTGCCTGCGGCGTAGTCGACAAACAGGGGATAGGCGGTCCCCCAGTCCCCCATCCAGGGCATGGGAACACCGTTGAGCAGGCACGCCTGGGCCTGGGTAAACACAGCCTTCGACCGGGGGGTGCGCATTTCATAGGTCGTGATTTCACGATTCATCAGGGTCTCGAGCTGGCGATCGGTAACCATCCGTTTCGGCCGGGTCATACAATACTCCTTGGTGACAAGGGTCGATGGGCCTTGTCGAACGGAACGCTCTGCCGGATAGTGCGCCATCGACCCTGTCGGGAACGGCTTGAATATGGAGGCAGAGTGAGGTCGATCAGCCCAGGATAAGGCGCTGGGGATCGCACTTGTCTCTTAAAATGGATAGTTCTTCCGCAGATGGCGGCTGGATCTGCGTGGCCTGCGACGTGTCCACGGCAAAGCCCATGTTGTCGAGAACATCTTCTTTTCTCACGCCCTGGAAACAGCCTTTCAGAACCATTCGCCTGGTTTGCGGATCGAACCCCATGATGGCCATGTTGGTGATCACGCAGGCGGGCCCCCCGTCCGGCAGGCCGGCCTTTTTGCGTCCGTCAGGCCCGTCGAGCCACCCGGGACTGGTCAGATAATCCAGCTTGGGGACGAATTTTCGCTTGGCGTGCTGCATGAAGATGATCGTCCGGCTGACAAAGGAGGCCACGTCGCAAGCGCCGCCGCTGCCGGAAAAACGCACCGTGGGATGGTGGTAATCGCCGATGACGGTGGAGTTCAGGTTACCGTAGATGTCGATCTGGGCGGCGCCCATGATGCCCACCACCTGCCGGCCGGTAAAGCGGTTCTGCATGGTGGCGAAGGCATCCGCCAGGCCGCCGTTGACCGACGTGGCGAACATCACCCGCGGATCGCCCACGGCCAGGGGGACCTCCTCCAGTTGGGAGTCGATGGCCCCGGTTTCGAAAAAAATCACGCTGTTGGGGGCGCTGATATGCTTAGCCGCCATGGCGGCCAGCATGGAGATGCCCGTGCCGCAAAACACGATATCGCCGTCACGGATCTCCCTGGCCGCGGCGACGGCCATCATCTCTCGGCTGGTATACTCGATTTCAGTGGACATGGTTCTTTTTCTCTAAATAGGTTGTCGATCTTTGAATGGTATTTTACCAATCCAGTGTCCTTCCGGAAATGGTAGATTGTGTTCCAGATCAAGGTCGCAGCGTTTTTGAAACCGGAGGCGTAGCTCCGCTACGTTGAGGATTTTAAAAACGCGAGAACGAAGGCCTGGGCCGAAAGATGCCCATTCTGGATGAACAATTCAGCGGCGATCCAGCCCCACGGCATACCCCGTGCGCGGATCGGCCTTTATCTTTTCCAGCTGACGATCGTCAATTCTTGCCATCATCTCCTCATGGTTCTTCGACGAGAAGATCTCCGTTTCCAGATAGGCCCGATAGCGGTCGTCGTCCAGCGCCGCCTTCCGGTAGTGGTGCAGGCGGGTCGGGTCATAGTCGTAATGCCGGTAGCAGGCCGTGGGCCAGGCCCCCATGGGGACATGCACCACGGCATCCACGCAGAAGAAAGGGATCTGGTTGCGTTCCGGCGCCCCGCGCAGGAGGTCGTCGTCAACCAGCGTCTCACAGGTGACGATGAGGTGCCTGGCAGCCTTGGCCTGCTCCACGTCGGCAAAGGGCAGGCCGTTGATGCGGGCGGTTCCCTGTCGGTCGGCGGCCTGTACGTGAATGATGGTGACATCCGGGTTAATCGCCGGTACCAGCACCACCCGGTCGGTATCGCACCAACCTGCAAAAGGGTTCTCCATAACGGCCAGTTTGCGATCGGGAACACGCGGATCTTTCTGGCGCACGGTTTTCGAGAAGCCCCACCGGTTGACGATGTCCGATCCCAGCGAGGAACGCGTCGGCAGGAAAGGCACGCCCATGGCGCCGGCCATGAAACGCAGGGTCATCTGGTAGTTGGTGTAGTCCTCGACCGGCAGTTGCCCGGATTCGACCGCTTTGCGGAACCGGATGCAGGTGGACGCGAACCGCCCGCTGCCGGCATAGGCGATCTCGAGCCGGTCCACGCAGCCGGCCCCGATCAGTTCATCGACCCCTTGGCCGTTGGAATGGGCGTAGAGATGCAAGCGGCCTTTTTTCTGGCGGATGATTTCATACACCGCCGCCATGGGATTGCGATTGATGGTAAATCCGCCGATGGAGACGTGGGCGCCGTCGGGGACGAATCGGAAAACGGCGTCCGCCAGAGACATCAGCTTGTCACTATTTACATTCATGGGTGGGTGTTCCACTTAGTATCTTTTGGTTTGTCGTCTATGGTGGTTACATGGTCAAATCCGGAAGCTGTCCCGTGTCGAGCCATCCTCGCAGGAGGTAGTAGTCGTCAATCAGACGCCTCAGATCTTCTTTTGCGATCCGACGACCGTCAGGAAGGGTTTCGTTCAACAGCCGTTTGGGCAGCCAGTCGTCGGTGGCCCGCAGGCCCTCCCTCAGATTAAAGCGGCGGGCACTGTCGGTGACGCGGGCCGCCAGGGTTTGAAGGTCATGCTTTTGCATGGTTTCACCGGTGGTCAGAGCGATCATGTTGCCGATCTCCGCCCAGGGGTACAAATCGCGGTAGAAGCGGCAGACGATCAGGGTGTCGAAAAGGGTGCAGCGGTCCTCGAAATCGATGAACATGGCCGCCTTGTCCTCAATCTGGTCCGGATCGATGAGACCGGCCAGTTCAGGCTTGTAGAAGGTGGTGCGCAGGTGGCAGGCGCCCCGGTCGGCCACGGCGTAGGCCAGGCCCATACCCTTGAGCACCCGGGGATCGTAGCCCGCCGGTTCGAGGCCCTTGACGTGAACGGCGATCTCTTCCAGGCCCAGTTCTTCGCTGGCCGGCCGGATCCCATCGGCCAGCAGTCCGCCCACATCCTGCCGCCGCACGATTTTTTTGAGCAGCGCGGCGATCTGATCGGGCTGGTTGTAGTCGATCTCCAGATCGATTTTACCCCTTTTTCGAGCTTCAATGGCAAAGGCGGCCAGGTTTCCCGCACTCATCGTGTCCAGCCCCAGGCGATCGCACAGGTCGTTCAGATAGACGATTTCCTCGATCTGATCGATCATGCACAGCCCGCCGAAAGCGTAGATGGTTTCGTATTCCGGCCCTTCCAGGGTCAGTCCCTGGTGGCGCCCCTGCTGGACGCGAACCGATTTGCCGCAGGCCAGAAAACAGGTCCGGCAGGCCTTGGGTTTGGGGTGGCAGCGCTGCTGCAGGCTCTGGGCATTGATGGCTTCAACATGCTGCACCGATCCCTGCGACCAGTACCGGCTGGGAAATCCCCCCGCCTTGTTGAGGATATCCACCATCATGGGCGTGCCGTTGTTGCGGTAGGCCTGGGTGACGGCATGATCCTTGTACAGGGCCAGTTTCTCCTTGGCATAGGCTTTAAGTCCCTGGGCATCGGCAAAGGGGCGCCGCCGGCCGCCGTGGAATACGACGGCTTTGATCTTTTTGGAACCCAGCACCGCCCCCATCCCCGTGCGTCCGCATACCCGCCAGCCGTCATTTTTGACGATGGCAAAGCGCACGCCGTTTTCACCGGCCGGACCGATGGTCAGAATTCCCGGCGACGAGGCGGCCGCCCGTTCGCGCAACATCGCCTCGGTTTCGAACGTATCCAGCCCCCACAGATCGTCCGCCTCGTGAAAAAAAACGCCTTGGTCGCTGATCTCCAGCCACAGCGGACGGTCCGATGCCCCTTTGATCAGAAAGGCATCGAAACCGGCCCGGCTCATGGCGATGGCCGCACTGCCGCCGGCATAAGATTCGCTGTACAGGCCCGTCAGCGGGGATTTGGCGAACATACCATGGCGGCATGAGCCGTGGAGGGGACTGTCCGTGGCCGGACCCAGGGCAAACACCAGGTGGTTGTCTGGAGAAAAAGGGTCCACGCCGATT
>JAGTUY010000490.1 GCA_018224455.1 Desulfosarcina sp. | reverse complement strand
TCCGTCTTTCAAACCGATAACCGGGTCCGCGGTATCGGTGATGTCCCTGTCGTGGGTGGCCATGATGATCGTGCAGCCGTAATCCTTTCCCAGGTCCCGCATCAGCTGAACGACACGCTGCCCGGTTGACGTATCCAAGCTGGCGGTGGGTTCGTCGGCTAAAAGAAGCTTCGGGTGATGCGCGATGGCCCGGGCCACGCTCACCCGCTGGGTTTCGCCGCCCGACAGTTCATGGGGCAGGGCCATCGCCGCCGGTTTGAGATCGATATCGGCCAGCAGCGCCTCGATCCTTTTGGCACGGGCCGTCCCTGCAATGCCGTTCAAGGTCAATGGCAAACCGATATTCTCGGCCACCGTGAGGTATGAGAGCAGGTTGCCCCGCTGGAAGATGAAGCCCAGGTGGCGGCGCTGGAAAAGGCTCAGTTTTGCGGCCGTCAGCCGGTAAATCGACGTACCGAAACAGAGCACCTCCCCCCGATCCGGCGTTTCGAGTCCGCCGATGCAATGAAGCAGCGTGGACTTGCCGGAGCCGGAAACGCCCTCGATCGCGGCGAACCGGCCGGTGTCTATCGACAGGGTGACATCGGCGATGGCTTTCACCAGGCCGCGCCCGGATCGAAAGGCTTTGGTGATGTGGGAGAGTTCAATCATGGGCTTAAATCAGTCTCAAAATATCCGCGGCTTTTTTCCGGGCGACCATTGCCGCCGGCCAGACGGCCGCAAGCAGGCTGAACAGCACCGACGTCGCCGGCGGCGCCCACAGTGAAAAAGCCGTCAACCGCGGAACGATCACACCGGATACCGCAAAATAACGGTTGTGGGAGGTATACGCGGAAATGTCGATGCCACCCGAATGGGCCACAGCCATGACGGACAGGACCCCGATAAAAAGACCCGCACCGCAGGCGACAAGATTCATCAGGGCCACCTTGGCTACGATGAGCGTCGACATTTCAGCGGTGGTCACCCCCATGGCCTTCATGATGCCGTATTCACTCATGTTGCGGATGATGAAGATCACGAAAGAGCAGGCGATGCCGATGGCGACGACACCGAATACGAGGAGAATAACGATCAGCATGGAAATGACCTCCAGGTCGATGAGCTGCCGCAGGTCCGGCATCTGAGTCTCCCAGGATTCGAAGCGAACCGGTTCCGGCCAATCCCTCCGGTAGATCTCCAGAATGGTGTCGGCCGTGACACCGGTTTCCAGGAATACGGCGGCGGACCAGGGAACGCCTCTGGCGGGCATCATTTTCAGTGAACTGAAAGCGATGCCGCGATCCAAGGCGTCAAGGCCGGTATGGTAAAGCCCCGACACTGAATATTCAATAAGACTGCCCCCGGGTTGAAAAGAGAACCGCAGTCGATCGCCGATCCGGGCGCCCAGCGCCTGGGCGACTTCATGGCTGATCAGGATTTCTGTCTGGCCGGGCAAGGGATAGCCCCCTTGCCTGATTTTGTTTTTCAAGGCGGTCTGACCGGCTTCTCGGACAGGATCGACCCCGCAAAGCACCAGCGGTTGGGCCATATCGCCCCCCGAAAGAACACCCGGCAGATAGACCCGTTTCAGGACCGCTTCGACACCTTGGACCATGAGGTCTTCCGTTGGTATCGACTCGGGCACGTCGTAGCCGGTGATATGCCCGGAAAATAACCCCACAGTGTTGCGAAGCATGGCATCCTTAACGCCTACGGCCAGGGCTGAGAGAAAAATAAGCGCCGCCACCGCTGTAACCACCATGACGGACAGCGCGACCGTAGCCCGGCCGGAACGGACGAGGAACCAATAAGCGACCCGGGTCCAATAAGTGAAACCGCCGGGTTTCATAACTCCGCCTCCTTGATCAGGTGAAGCACGCCGATGCGCTCTTGCAGAAAGCGGATGGCCGGCGAAACCAGTGCTTGGTGTTCGGTTGAAAAAAGCGTTTTGAGACCGTCCGTCAACAACCGGTGGGATATTTCCAATGCCTGTCTGATCGCCTCTGGAAAGCGGTTGCCGTAAAATGGCCCCCCGTTCCCAATGCTTTTCAGGTTCATCATCTTGCTGAGCCGGTCTTTTTCGAGTGGGTTTGGCCCGTGGTGAATCAGGGAGACCACGTAGTTGTGCCGGCGTGCCTCAATATCGCCGACCATATCCACGATGTCGTCCATGATCTGGCAGCCGATGCCGATCCGGTAAAGTCCCTCCAGCAACGGTGCCAGATTTTTATCGTCAGCCGTTTCTATGGTCAGGGGAATGTCCCATGGGCATTGAAACAGGATGCCGGTTTTAAAATGGTGGATCGATTGAAGGATTTCCTCAGGTTTCAAGATGGCCGCAATGCCCGCCTCCTCCGCGGCCTCCTCCACACCGCTGCGGGTCATCGTCTTCATAGATGCCGTCGCGGCCGCCAAAACCCGATCGCTGGCGATCTCCTGCCGGGTGGCTGCATCCATGAGAATCTGGAAGAGCACCCGGTCGGAAATCATGATGTCCATGACCGAACGGAAGCGATACCCGGTGGCGGGGATATCGGTGTCGAGGGTTTGTTTATATTCGTCATCCAGCAGATTGTCGCAGCCGGTGACCATTCCCCTCAGGCACTGAAGGGTGGCGGCATAAAGAATACGTCGGGATCGGGCGATTCCCGCCCGCTGATAGGAGTAGAGAAATAACAGCGAAAAGAGGTTTTTCTGCAATGAAAAGGTGGCCTCCGTGGGTGCCTTGAGCGACACGCCACATTGCCGCAGAATCTGGTCCGCAGCCTCCCAGTATATCAAAATCCCGGATTTCAACTCCGCCATCAATGCCGCCAAGAGCGGAACCCGCTCCATCTGGGCGATGGGATCGGACAGGTTATCGTCGATGCTCATTTTCACGCTTCCGGTTTGCGGGTGCTAAAAAGGGCGATGTACCCGAAATAGGTGGCAACGATCTCCGGGTGAAGAAATCCGGCACCGGCAATGACATCGGGCAGGATCCCGCGGATGTTTTCACCAATCTGGGGCTGCATGAAGAACCATCGGGAAACGTGGGACACCAGAACGCCCATCCAGGTGGTGGGGACGTGCATGTCCGCGACAACCAGCCGCCCCCCCGGTTTCAGTACCCGGAAGGCTTCGGCCAGCGCTTTTTCTTTGAGCTCCACCTGCACGTGGTGAAAAAAAAGACTGGAGACCACCGCATCGAAAGAGCGCTCCTCGAAGGCAAGACTTTCGGCCGCCATCACCTCAAACCGGCAGTTGTCCGATGCACGCTTTTTACGGGCAACAGCGATCATTTTGGCCGCCGCATCGATGCCCACGCTCTCTCCTCCCGCCGCAGCGTCCAAGCGATCCCCGATCATCCGGGTGAGCACGCCGGTACCGCAGCCAAGATCCAAAACACGATCCGAATCGGTCAGCTTCAAAAGGGAAAGGAGATGTCGGTCGTATTCCGCCTGTTTACCCAACAGCAATATCGGTTCGAGGGTGTCATATACAAACGCGGCATGATCCAGGGTTCGGCCCCGGGTGGGGACTGATTTCAGTTTCATTGTCGTTCACCGTTTCCGATGATGAAAAGATCTGCATGGGCAATGATCACCTGGGCTGACCACGCCAGACAGATTCACGGGACGGGAGTCACAGGAGGGCCTCGTGGCGGTTCGACTGGGTAGACGCGTGTGCCCGACGCTCCGCGTTTCGTGCAAACATTATCAATAACCTGGCCATGATGCAAGATGCGATTGGCCTGACGACTCATGTCATTACTATTGACAGGTGTTTGTTATCGACTCAATATTAAAGGTAGTCAAAACGTCCGGCAATCGTCACAAGTCAGCAGCCCTTGATGCCATTCTGCCGGCGGGTTCTTGCCAGCCGAATTGCCGGATGCTCAAGTGGACGCCTTCCATACTCATCCACATCCTAAGGAAAGGAACGTGCGCATGCCCCACGAAGATGCCGACGCCATTGCCCGGGAGATCGCCTTGGAAAACCGGGAGTGGATCGAAAGCCTGGATTATGTGTACGAAAACCAGGGACCCGCACGCATTGTCGAACTGCTGCGCCACCTTCAGGTAAGGGCCCAGCAGCGCGGCGTTCAGATCCATTTTTCCGCCAACACCCCCTACATCAACACCATACCGGCGATCAGCCAGCCCGCCTTTCCGGGCAGCCGGGAGATCGAGCGGCGCATCAAAAGCATCATCCGCTGGAACGCCATGGCCATGGTGGTGCGTGCCAACCGCCAGCACTCGGGCATTGGCGGCCACATCTCCACGTTTGCCTCCAGCGCCACCCTCTACGAAGTGGGATTCAACCATTTTTTCCGGGCCAAAAGCGCCGGCCATCCCGGGGACATCGTCTACTTCCAGGGTCACGCAGCACCGGGGATTTACGCCCGGGCCTTTTTAGAGGGACGCGTCAGCGAGACGCAGATGGAAAATTTCCGTCAGGAACTGGCCAAGGGCGGCGGACTGAGTTCGTACCCCCATCCGTATCTCATGCCCGAATTCTGGCAGTTCCCCACCGTATCCATGGGCCTGTCACCGATCATGGCCATCTACCAGGCCCGCTTCAACCGCTACATGGAGGACCGGGGCATCAAGCCGCCCGACGACCGGCGGGTGTGGGCCTTTATCGGCGACGGGGAAACCGACGAACCGGAATCCCTGGGAGCCATTACCCTGGCGGCCCGGGAGCAATTGGACAACCTGATTTTCGTCATCAACTGCAACCTCCAGCGCCTGGACGGGCCGGTGCGCGGTAACGGCAAGATCATCCAGGAACTGGAAGCCGCCTTCCGCGGGGCCGGCTGGAACGCCATCAAGGTAATCTGGGGAGACGACTGGGACCCGCTGCTGGCCCAGGATGAGCATGGCCTGCTGGCCAGGCGCATGGAGGAGGTGCCCGACGGCCAGTACCAGAAATATTCGGTGGCTGGCGGGGACTACATTCGCCAGGATTTCTTCGGCCGCTATCCGGAACTTGCCAAAATGGTCGAGAATTACTCCGATGAGCAGCTGCAGAAACTGCGCCGTGGCGGCCATGACCCCCAAAAGGTTTACGCGGCCTACCAGGCGGCAGCGGCTCACAAGGGTGCCCCCACGGTGATCCTGGCCAAGACCATCAAGGGTTATGGTCTGGGAGAAGCGGGAGAGGGGCGCAACGTCACCCATCAGCAGAAAAAACTCAACGAACAGGAGCTGCGGCATTTCAGAAGCCGTTTTGGCATCCCCATCCCCGATGACCAGATCCAGGATGCGCCTTTTTACCGGCCCGACGAAGAGAGCGAAGAGGTCTGCTACCTGAGGGAACGGCGGCGGGCCCTGGGCGGCTACCTGCCTTCACGCAGCGTATCGGTGCCCATCTTCCGGCCACCGCCAAAAAACCTGTACGCTGAATTTTTAAAAGGGTCGGGTGACCGGGAGGTGGCCACCACCATGGTCATGGTCACCCTGCTCAGCAAGCTTTTGGCGGACAAGCAAATCGGACGCTATATCGTGCCCATCGTACCCGATGAGGCTCGCACCTTCGGCATGGAGAGCCTGTTTCGCAAGATCGGCATCTACTCCCATGTGGGTCAAAACTACGAACCGGTGGACAAGAGCAGTCTACTCTATTACAAAGAGGCCGCCGATGGTCAGATATTGGAAGAGGGCATCACCGAAGCCGGATCCATGGCCTCGTTCATCGCTGCAGGAACTGCCTACTCAACATTTGACATCAACATGGTACCCTTCTTTTTTTTCTACTCCATGTTCGGGTTCCAGCGCATCGGCGATATGATCTGGGCCGCCGGCGACATCCAGGCCCGGGGCTTTTTGCTGGGTGCCACGGCCGGGCGAACGACCCTGGCCGGAGAGGGGCTGCAGCACCAGGACGGCAACAGCCACATCCTGGCCCTGCCCAACCCGTCGCTGCTGGCCTACGATCCGGCAGTTGCCTTTGAAATCGCCGTCATCGTGCGCGAGGGACTTCGCCGGATGCTGGAGGAGGGAGAAAACCTGGTCTACTACCTCACCCTCACCAACGAATTCTACCCCATGCCTGAAATGCCGGCCGGTGCAGAAAAAGGTATTCTCAAAGGCCTTTACCGGTTTTCATCATCTTCTTTAAAAAAACCCAACGCCAGGGCCCACCTGCTGGGCAGCGGTGCCATCTTCAACGAATGCCTCAAGGCCCGGGACATATTGGAATCGGACTACGGTATCGCCGCCGATGTGTGGAGCGTCACCAGTTACAAGAATCTTTACTGGGATGCTCAGGACACCGACCGCTGGAACCGACTCAACCCGGAGAAAAAACCCCGCCCATCTTTTCTGCAGCAGCAGACCGCCGGTGCCTCCGGGGTATTCGTTGCAGCCAGCGACTACCTCAAGGCCCTGCCGGAGACGATTGCCCGCCACCTGCCCGGTCCGGTGGTCATGTTGGGCACCGACGGCTATGGCCGCAGCGAAACCCGCGAGGCCCTGCGCGACTTTTTCGAGGTGGACGCCCGGCACATTGCCTTTGCGGCCCTTTCCGCCCTGGCCAGAGAAAACGCCATCCCCGTGGTCACGGTAAAAAAAGCCCGAACGGCCTTGAAGATCGACCCCGATCGCATCAATCCCTTGTTCGCATAGAAGACGGAGGCCCTATGATACAGGCAATCGAAGTTCCGGAAATTGGCGAAAATGTTGAATCGGGCGTCGTGGTGGCCGTCCACATCAAATCCGGAGACACGGTGGCCGTGGACGACACCGTGATCGAACTGGAGACGGACAAAGCCCTGGTAGAGATTCCATCTCCGTTTGCCGGCCGGGTAACTGAAGTGCTTGCCGAAGCCGGTGCCCAGATGAACGTGGGCGATGTGATCGCCAGGGTGGAGACCGAAGGTGAGGCGGCCACCGCGAAGGACGATGCGCCGGCGCGAATTCCCGAGACACAAGGCTCTGCATCCCAAACCGGGAACAGCGCCGAAGAGACGTTTCCGGCACCGGTGCCACCGGCCCCAGATACGGAAACGGAAGACATTTCACCTGTGCCCGAGAGCAGCGCAAAGAAACCTTCTCCTGCACCGGCGCCTCCCTCTTCACGTGCCGCAGCACCGGCAGCACCCTCGATTCGGCGCCTGGCACGGGAACTGGGCGTGGACATCGTCGACATCAGCGGAAGTGGTCCCGGCGGCCGCATCAGCGAAGCAGACATCAAAACCCATGTTCGACAGCGACAATCGGGCGATTCAATGACGGCCGGCCCCCCCATCGTAACCGGAACGCCGACGATGCCCGATTTCAGCCGCTGGGGGAAGATCGACATCGAGGAGATGGAAACGGTCCGGCAGCTGACG